>JALOQY010000363.1 GCA_025459285.1 Planctomycetota bacterium
CGGAGCCCCCTCGTAGTCGTCGTGCCAGCGGTCTTCGCACCACTCCCACACGTTCCCGTGAAGGTCGTAGAGACCCCACGCGTTCGGACGCTTCGTCCCTGCCGCGTGGGCGCGCCCGCCCGAGTTCGCATCGAACCACGCGTACTCGCCAAGCTTCGCCTCGTCGTCCCCGAAGCAGTACTCCGTCCTCGAGCCCGCCCGGCACGCGTTCTCCCATTCCGCCTCGCTCGGCAGGCGCGCCCGGAGACCGCTCCGCCTCGACAGCCACGCGCAGTAAGCCTTCGCCTCCTCGAAGCTCACGTCCACCACCGGCGAGTCGTCGTCCGGCGAGAACTCGCTCCGCCCGTGCTCCGAGTCGAACCGCTCGTACTGCGCGTTCGTCAGCTCCGTGACCGCGATCCAGTACGCCTCCCGGATCGTCACCCACCTCACCGGCACCTCGTCACAATCCTCCACCGGCTGCTTCCCCCAGGGCAGCTTGAACACCTTGCAGATCCGACCCAGCGCGTCCCCCTTCGTGCAGTTGAACCACGATCCCATGCGGAAGTACCCGGTCCCGATTTCCACGAACCGGACTCCCTCGATCTCCTTCACCCGACCCGTCGGCCCCCCCGCCGGCGGGAAACCGTGCGGCACCACCAGCCGCAGCGGGGGAAGGTCGGCCGCGATCCACAGCACCGCCCCCACCCCGAAGAGCAGCGCCACCGCGAAGAAGATCACCAGCGCGAGCTTCACGAAGAGAGGATACCGCCGCCCGGCCGGCCCGTACAGGTCACCTCACGCCCCGGCGATCGCGAGGGACACGTAGGCCGAGTCGGCCAGGCTGAACTCGCTCCCCACCACGCTCACGCTGATCCGGTCGCCGGCCACGCAGGTGAAGGAGTTCGCGGTGTCCGAGCCGTCCTGGTCCGCGTCGTTCAGGACGACCTCCAGGTCCTGGTCCACGCCGTTCTTCCGCACCGTCACCGTCACCGACTCGCCCATCCCGGGCGCGGCGTCGAGGTGGACGTGGAGCTTCTGCACCGTGCAGGCGTTGGGCACCGGCCAGGAGCGCTCCATGCCGTCCAGCGTCAGACACGCGGGTGAGGCGAAGTACGTGACCCCGCCGGCGATCGGGCCGAAGATCCCCCAGGTGAGCACCCCCGACTGGCCGCCGGAAGAGCTTCCCGGCGCCAGCGTGACGACCAGGCCGTCCACGTTCACCTGGACCTTCTCGTTCCCGGCGTCCGTCCGGATCCTCGCGCCCGACCGCCGACGCAGATCGCCCCGGGTCGGACCTCTCGCCATCGGCGACCCCGCCGCGACCCGGGTCTGGCACCAACCGCGTCAAAATGGTGGTTCGGGGTCTGACCCCAAAGTGCGTCACGGGGGGGAAGGGAGGCTTGGAGCCGGGGGCGGGAATCGAACCCGCAACCTTCGCTTTACGAAAGCGATGCTCTGCCGTTGAGCCACCCCGGCCGGACGTAAGCGGCGGATCGTATCTCCCCGGCCGGACGGCCGCCAAGGAATCGCCGGCTGGCGGCCCACCCCCGCCACTCGGGCGCCGCACGCGGGCCGCGCCGCCGGGCCACGATACCTCGATGGACGCGGCGAGCCGGGTCGCATAGAATGGGGCCGGTCGAGAGGAGCCGATCATGAGCGAAAGACAGACGCACTGCCCCCGGTGCGGGCGCCAGGCGGAGCCGTCTTTCAGCTACTGCCCGCAGTGCGCGATGGCCCTCGACCCCGTGGACTTCGACCGCGACGCCCTCTCCGACCGGATCCGCTACATCCGGCGGGAGAGCGCGGGCCGGGGCCGCCGGCACGCCCTCGTCACCTCCCTCGCGAACGTGGCGGTGGGCCTCGCCGTGCTGATCCTCGTGGGCGGCGGCGTCCTCCTGTTCCACCCCGCCCTCGTGCCGTCCCTGTTCCGGCCCGACCACAACCTCGTGCCGCCGAACGTGCCCGCGGTGCTCCACCCCGACGAACCGGAGGAGTACCTGTCGCCGATCCTGCCGTTCGAGTGGGTGAAGATCCCCGCCGGCGAATTCTGGTTCGGTCCGTCCGAGGGGAACAAGGGCCAGGACCTCGTCCGGGTCAATGTGCCCGAATTCGAGATCATGAAGTACGAGGTGACGAACGGCCAGTGGGCCAAGTATCTGACCGAGGAGCGTGAACGGCTGGAGGCCGAGAATCGCTTCGCATCCTCGGTGCCGGCGAACTGGGAGTGGGACGCTTCCTCCGGCCGCACGCCCTACCCGCCCCGGGAGGAGATGCTCGACAAGCCCGTCGTCTACATCACGTGGTACGAGGCCCACGACTTCTGCACGAGTTGGCTCGCGCGGAAGCCGGGGAGCCTCGGCGCCCGCCTGCCCACGCGCCTCGAGTGGGAGAAGGCGGCTCGCGGCACGGAGGACGGACGAAAGTGGCCCTGGGGGGACGACTGGTTCTACATCGCTTCCGACGGCACGAGCCTCCTCCGGTGCAACGTACTCGAAACGGGGTTCAATGAGCCGGTGAGCGTACGGAAGTTCTTCCGATCCGACGTGAGCCCGTTCGGGGTCGTGGGCATGGCGGGGAACGTGGCCGAGTTCGTGGGAGATCGCTACGAACTGCCCAACGGCAGGTATTCTTACGCCCCCAGCGTCAAGGGTGGCACCTTCCTCACGCCGGCCCTGGACGCCATGATCGAGGCGAACATGGAGCTTTCGGTCGGCGGGGAGTTCGATTGGAGTTACGTGGGTTTCCGGGCAGCGCGAAGCGAACCGGAGGGACAGTGACCGCCAACGTCTCCGACCTGATCCGGCGCCACCGGACCGGCGACACCACCGCCGGACCGGCTATCGTCCGCGCCTACCTGCCGGTTGTCCGGAGCCTCGCCCTGGCCGGCACGCTGGACCCGACGCGGGCGGCGGAGGTCACCGGCCGGGTCCTCGGACGCCTCCTCTCCCGGGCCGGCGAGGCCCGCGACGCCTCCCGGCTGCTCGCCCTCGCGGAAGAGGGCGCACGGGACGAGGTCCGGCAGGAGGTCAAGGGCAGCGGCGGGCGACGGGCGTACCTGCTCACACTCGCCGACTCCCCTGCCGCGCGGCCCTCCGGTCCCGGCATGCGCCTCCCGGAAGTTCTCGGCGGCCATCCGACCGACCGCACGGCGTGGATGCTGCTGGAGGCGGCCTCGTTCCTCCCGGCGCACTCCCAGGCAATGTTCCTGCTCCGGTATCTCGAAGGCCTCGGCTACCCCGAGATCGCGGATCTCGCGGGCGTATCGGCGCGCGAGGTCGGCGCGGCCATCGGAGCCGCCCGGCGCCTCTTCGAGCGCGAACTCGACCTCTACCTCAGAAAACTGGCGAAACCGTGATCTGCAACCAGGCGAAAGAGTTGTTCCAGCCGCTCGCGGACGGACAAGTGACCGAGCGGGAACGCAGAGACCTGGAGGAGCACCTCGGGACCTGCGCGTCCTGCCGGGCCGAGGCGGAGCGAACGAGGGGGAATGCCGACTTCCTCCGGGAGCATCTGTCGTCGCTCCGGGAGCTGGTGAAGATCGATCCGTCGGCGGTGGCGAAGACGGCCCCGGCGCCCGCGCCGGCGGCGGAAGCGCCGCCGCCCCGGAAACCGGACACCCCGAAACGCGGGGCGCCCCTGGCGCTGGCGTTCCTGCTCGTCGTGGTCGCCGGGGGAGTGGCGCTCTGGGCTTTCGTCCTGAAGCCGCGCGCGGTGGAGAGCGAGGATGTGGCGGAGGGGCCGACTCCCGCGCCGCCGGGCCCCGCCTCGATCACCCCGCCCGGTCCGGGCCCGGTCCCGAAACCGGTGCCTCCCGGCCCCCGTCCCCCGCCGAAGGAGTCCGGCCCCCGCCCGGTGCCGGCCGCCGCGAGCGCCGCGGATCTGCTCTCGGCGCTGCTCGCCCGGCCGGGCCAGCCCGCGCTCGCGAGCCTCTGGGCGGCTCTGGAGAAGGCTCCGGACCACGTCGAGAAGATCCTCCCGATGATCGCCGCCGAACGCGACGAGGGGAGGCGGGCACTGCTCGTCCTCTCGCTGGCCCGGTCGAGCGCCCTTCCCCGCGCACGGGAGACCCTGTTCTCGGTCCTCGGATCGGACGGCTCGGCGAATGTCCGGGGCGCGGCCGCCGCCGGTCTCGCCGCGGCGGCCCGCGGTTCGGCCGTGGCGGTGCCCGGCCAGACCGGTCTCACGGTCCAGGTGGAGCCGATCGAGGACGAGGACCTCCGCGGCCGACTTCTCGCCGCGGCGGAGGGAGAGCGGGAACCGGCGCTCCTCGCTCTCTTCGTGCGGCTGCTCGCCCCCTCCCGGAACCTCGACCCGGCGGTGGACGCCCGCCTGCTGGAACTCCTCGCCTCGGAGGACGACGAGGTCCGCCAGGCGGCCGTGGAGGCCAGTCGCCTCCACCCGCCGAAGGACCCCCAGGCGATCCTCGTCCTTCTCCGCGACAGTCGCATCCCGGGCGGCGAACGCGCGCCCCTGATCCAGAAGCTCTTCGAGGCGGACCCCGATGGGGCCGTCGCCCTCGTCGCCGATCTGGCCACCAGCGAGACATCCGAGCCCCTGGTTGCCGCCGCGCTCGCATCGCTCGCCAACCCCAAGCGCGCCCCCGGTCGGGGCGTCGAGGCGGCCACGGCGATCCTCCGGGGGAGCGCGACCATCGGATTGAAGACGGCGGCGCTCCAGGTACTGGCCGCCGCCGGCCGGCGGGATCCGGGCGTCCTATCCCTCCTGGAGGACCTGGCGTCGAGCGATCCCGAGGAGGCCATCCGCGACC
>JALOQY010000364.1 GCA_025459285.1 Planctomycetota bacterium
CCCGTCTCTCTCTCGAACTGAAGACCCTGCACATCGCCGAGGAGGCCGTGGCGTTCATGAAGCGCGAGGCCTCCCGGTTCCGCGACTTCCTGCTCGAGTCCTTCCGGGCCGTGCCGGCCATGGCCACGCTGCCCGACGGCGGCGTCCCCGCGGACGGCGTGCTGGCCTGCCTCCCGACCGACGTGGCGACGGCCTTCGAGGACGAGTTCCTCCATGGAGAGGAGTAGGCTTCCATGAGCTACGGCATCCTCTTCGACTCGGTCCGCTGCCGGCAGTGCGGCGGCTGCGTGGACGCCTGCAAGGTGAAGTGGGATCTCCCGGACCGGGACCCCGACAAGCTCTCCGAGAACACGTTCACGACACTGGAGATCCACGACGGCCACCCGGTACGCCGGATGTGCATGCACTGCGAGAACCCGGCGTGCGTGAGCGTCTGCCCGGTCCGCGCCCTCGAGAAGACTCCCGAAGGCCCGGTGATCTACCACGCCGACCGCTGCATGGGCTGCCGGTACTGCGTCATCGCCTGCCCCTTCTCGATCCCGAAGTACGAGTGGTCGAGCGCCGTCCCGCGTGTCCGCAAGTGCGTGATGTGCCACGACCGCGTCAGCCGGGGCAAGAAGCCCGCCTGCACCCTCTTCTGCCCCTACGGCGGCATCCAGTCCGGGCCGCGGGAGGAGATGCTGGCCGAGGCGAAGCGCCGCCTGGCCGAGGAGCCCGACAAGTACCACCAGCACGTCTACGGAGAGCGCGAGGCCGGCGGCACGGGAGTCCTCGTGATCGGCGCGGTCCCGCCCGAGCGTCTCGGCCTCCCGGTGAACGTGGGCGACGACCCGCTGCCGGAGAAGACCTGGGCCGCCCTGTCTCGGCTGCCCGGTGTCGTGGGCGTGGCCGGCGCCTTCAGCCTGGCCTTCTGGTGGGTGGTGCGCCGTCGCGATCAGGTCCGGGCCGAAGAGGCCGCGGCCTTCGCCGAGCGGGAGGAGAAGGCCCGCGCCCGCGTCACGAGGCGTGAGAAGCAGGAGGTGAATTCGTGAGCCAGTCCGCTCTTCCCCGCCGGCGGTCCTTCGCCGACCTCGTGGCCCGCCTGCCGCTACCGAAGGTCACCATCTGGCGCGCGCTGGCCGCGGCCGTCATCGGGGTCGGACTCGTCAGCATGATCCGGCGCTTCGCGCTCGGACTCGGGGCGACGACGAACCTCACCGACCAGTATCCGTGGGGTCTGTGGGTGGGCGTGAAGCTCTGTGGCGTGGCGTTCGCCGGCGGCGGTTTCGCCATCACGGCGGCGATCTACCTCTTCGGCGTGGAGCGCCTGCGGCCCATCGCCCGCCCCGCGGTGCTCGTGGCCGGCCTCGGCTACTCGTGCTTCATCGCCTCGCTCATCATGGATCTCGGGAAGCCCTACAATGTCTGGCACCCCATGGTCCTCTGGAACCACCACTCCGTGATGTTCGAGGTCGCGTGGTGCGTGATGCTCTACACCACCGTCCTCTCCCTCGAGTTCAGCCCGGTGGTCTTCGAGCGTCTCGGCTGGTCGCGGGCCTACCACACGGCGAAGAAGTTCACGATCCCGCTGGTGCTCGCGGGCCTCATGCTCAGCATGATGCACCAGTCCTCCCTCGGATCGATGTACCTCATCGTCCCGAACCGGCTCCATCCGCTCTGGTATTCCTCGGGCCTGCCGATCTTCTTCTTCGTCTCGTCGATCGCCGCCGGCCTCTCCATGCTGACCTTCGCCTTCTTCCTGGCCCATCGCATCCTCGGCCGCCGGCTCCGGCGTGACATCCTGCAGAGCCTCGCGAAGGCCTCCGTGGTGGTCCTCGGCGTCTACTTCGTGATGAAGGTTTTCGACCTCCTCTATCGCGGGCAGCTCGGCGCGATCGTCGCCTCCGGCATCGAGGGGCCGCTGTTCCTCGGCGAGATGCTCCTCGGAGTCCTTTTCCCGATGATCCTCTTCGCCCGATCCGCGGTCCGGAACTCGAAGAACGGTCTCTACTACACGTCGATCCTCGTCATCCTCGGGATGGTCCTGAACCGGATGAACGTGGGCGTGACAGGCTTCGAGAAGAGCTCCGGGGTCCACTACTTCCCGAGCTTCGAGGAGCTGTCCATCGCCGCGATGGTGGTGACGGTGGGCTTCGTGGTCTTCGGTCTCGCCGCGAAGCACCTCCCGATCTTCCCCGAGGACTACCGCCGGAACAGCCGCCTCGAGCACCATTGACCGCCGGCGCGCCGGGCGCGCGGCGGAGAGGCGGTTCGGGAGCCGGTCCCTCCCCGGGGGCCGGCTCCCCGCCCCCGCCCGCCGGAACCGACACCCCGCGACCGGAGATCGCCGCGGTCACGGCGGTCTCCCGACGCTGGCAGCACCGGCAAATGCCGGGGTGACGGCAAGGAACCCGAGCCCGCCGGTCGCGGCGTGCGACCTGATCCGGGAGGTTTCATTGGATGCGAGATCGCGCTATCATCCGGTCATGCCCGCCGAACGCCTGCTCACCGCGGAGGAGTTCGCCCTGCTCGGGGAGGGCCGCCGCGAACTCGTGCGCGGCCGGGTGGTGGAGATGACGCCGCCCGCCTTCGAGCACGGGAGCGTTCTCGTGAACCTCGCCGCGCACTTGAAAACCTGGATCGACCGGCACCCCGGGTGGGCGGTGGCCGGGGGCGACCCGGGCTTTCGCGTGGAGCACCGGCCGGACACGGTCCGCGCTCCGGACATCGCCGTCGTCCGCCGCGAGCGCTGCGCCGGCCACGACCTGCGCCGGTACCTCCCGTTCGCCCCGGACCTCGCGGTGGAGGTGTTGTCCCCGGGCGACACCGCACCGGAGGCGCGTGCGCGGGCCGCCATGTGGCTCTCCCACGGCGCGCACCTCGTCTGGATGGTGGACCCCGTGGCCCGCCGCGTCACGGTCCACGCCCTGGACGCCGCGCCGCGGGAACTCGGGGAGACCGACACGCTCGACGGCGGCGGACTCCTCCCCGGCTTCACCCTCCCGGTCCCCGGGATCTTCGCGTAGCCCTCGAGTCCCGAAGTCATGCTCACGCTCCAGCAGCCCGTCGGCGTAAGCTCTAAGATGCGCAAGAGCGTCTCGGCGACGGGCGGCCGGCTCAACCGGCGGGCCGGCGCGAGAATTCCACGAGCCGCGCATGGCGCGCCGCGAGGTCCGGCGCCATGTTCCCGGTGTCCACCGCGCCGAGCAGCTCGATGGCTTCCGCCGGCCGCCGGAGGTGGCGGAGGAGGACCTCCGCCGCGGCGATCCGGAGAGAATCGGAGTCCGGCAGCCCGCGGTCGAGGAGCCCCCGGACCCTCCTGACCGCGGGCTCGTGGCGACCCTGATCCATGAGGCCCCGGATCAGCCGCCGCTCCAGGGGCGCCGGCAGATCCCACCGCCCCGCCTCCGCGACCTCGCGTTCGTGGAGCGCCGCCGCCGCCATGCCGTCCCCGGACGACAGGAGCAACTCGATCTCCTTGCGGATCTCCTCACGATGGCGCTCCCGGAGGACGCCCCGGTCCTGCCCGAGGCGGCGCGTCGCCGCGGGCCGGACCGAGCGGAGCGGATCGAAAAGCCCCTCCCAGTCCCCGAGGTAGGCCAGGGCGTACCGGGGAAGGAGCACCGCCGGCGCGAGGCCCACCAGCGCACCCAGCAGGTGGAGCAGGGGCGTGCTCACCTCGAAGCCCGAGATCCAGGCGGAAAGCAGGTTGAGCACCAGGAAGAGCGCGGAGACCGCGGCCAGCGGCCACTCGAACACGTGCATCGGCCAGAAGACGAGAACGCAGGTCATCCGCGCGCGCGGCGCCCAGAACAACGCGATCGTCATCAGGCCGAAGATGGCGCCGGAGGCCCCGATCGCGCCGTCCGAACCGGCGCTCGCCCCCCGCATGACGACCTGGATGAGCGCCCCCTCGCCGGCCGCGAGCAGCAGGTACAGGGGGACGAACTTCGCCCAGCCGAGGCGGCCCTCCACGATCTGGCCGAACCAGAACAGGAAGAGCAGGTTCCCGATGAGGTGCACGGCGTTCGCGTGGGAGAACGCGCTGGTCACCCACTGCCAGGGTCGGATGACCCCGAACTGCAGCATCCAGATGCGGGGGGTCTCGAACGGGTCCGTCAGCACGAACGCCGCCACCGTGGCGAGGCCGATCGCGATGGTCCCCCAGCCCCGGTAGAACACCACGGCCGACGCACGCAGCGGGATGATCATGCGCGCACCCTCCCTTGAAGAGGCCATGCTGCCGTGCCCGTCGTCAACCGCCCAGGGGATCCGAGGTCCGCAGACCGGGGAAACGGGCGAAGTCCCGGTCGGCGGTCAGGAGTTCCGTCACGCCGTGTTCGAGGCAGAGTGCCGCGATGTGGGCGTCGTGGACGAGGTTCCCCGTGACTCCCGAGGCGGACAGGAGGGCGTCGAGTACCTCGCCGTGGCGCTCCGTCTCGGACAGGAGGATGACCGAGGGGGAACCCAGGATGGCACGCAGATCCGCCCGGGCCACCGCCAGGGGAACGGGTGGATGGAACACCCTGGGATGCGTCACGACATGCATGAACTCGTACACGCACGGCCACGGGATGGCCCAGGGGACCACCCCTTCGGCCAGGCTCACGATCACCGCCCTGGCCGGCCCGTGCAGCGGGCTCGAGGAAATCTCCGCATGGACCAGGATCTGCGTGTCGACCGCGCGCATCGCTCAGTTCCCGTCGAGGAGGTCGAAGAGCCTGTCCCGGTCCGCGATGTCCACCCCGGGCGCGAG
>JALOQY010000365.1 GCA_025459285.1 Planctomycetota bacterium
GGACGCGCATCGAGTATCAGGGCGTCATGAACCTGACGAACCCCCTCGACCCATCGGCGGGCAACTTCGACTGGCCGATGGCCCTGACCGCCACCGTCGAGCGGACCGGCCCCGACTGGGCCCTCGTCCGCAGCCGCTCCGTCGTCCGGATGCAGTTCCCCACCGAGAGCGAGGCCACCCTGACCGGCGGCGCGTTCACGCTCTTCTGGATCGACCCGCGTCTGCTCGCGGCGATGCGTCCGGGGGCCGTCCTCGACGAGGACCCCGTGACCCGGCTCCGCACCGTGGTGGCCGGCATCGAGGGCGGCGCCGTGACGATCGAGACCGCGGGTCCCGGAGTCATCGCCCGCGCGATCTACGACGGCGCGACGGGGCGGCTGACGTCCATCGTCTCGAAGACGCCCTCCTCGGGAACCACGTACCGGCTGGCGCTCCGGTAGCGAAAGCTCAGCGGAGACGCGCCTCCCGGGCCCGGGCCGCGGCGCGCGCCGCCTCCTCGTCGAGCACCCCGGCGCCCAGTTCGAGCGCGCGGAGCGACGCCTCCCCGGTGCCCGCCGCGAGCGGGCCGCTCGCGAGGCGGACCATCCGGTCGTTCCCGGTGAGCACCGCGGTCAGGAGGAGTTGCGTGTAGTGCTCCTCGAAAGGCTCGCCCGGCCGCCGGCTCAACTCGTGGGGAAGCAGGTCGAGCGCGACGGGGCCGTCGCAGGCCGCGAGCGCCGGGATCTTCCGGGTGTACCCGACCTCGACGAGCGCGGAGAGGAAGCCCTCATGCTCCGTGCGCCGCCACAGGTCGATGAGCAGCGGTGCATCCTCCGGCGCCGGGGCCGCCTTCAGGAAGAGCGAGGCGAGCCGCCGGGCGAACGGGCGCGGCGGCCGCGGTTCGGCGAGGAGCCGGGGCAGCGCGAACGTCCGGGCGGCGGACCCCGTCAGGCGCGCCTCCGGGGCGAGGAGCGCGTCGAGCGCCGCGATCGCCACCGACTCGTCGGCCCCGTCGACGGCCGCCGCGAAGGGTGCGAGCTCGACCGCCTCCGTGAGCCGGGCGGCGGCGAAGAGCGCGGTGCGGCGGACCGCGGGGTCCGGATCGGCGAGCGCGCGATCGACGGTCGCCGTCGCCACCTCGATGCGATGGCGCGCCGCGACGCAGAGCCCGGCCCGCCGGACCACCGGCACGGGCGATACGAGCCAGCGCTCCACGGCCGCGGCCATCGCGCCCCCGAGGTCCCGCGGCTCGAAGTCCTCCCGGCAGAGGCTTGCCGCCGCGTTGCGGATGATGACCGGATCGTCCGCTCCGATCGCCGCCGAGAGCACCGCGCGGCGGAGCGGTTCCGGGGCGGGGAACAGACAGGTCGCGCCGTACGGCGAGCGGCCTCGGAGGATCGCGAGGAGGGTCTTCGCGTCCCACGAATCCCGGAGCGCGAGGATGGACTCGAACGCCGGCTCGGTGAAACACGAGGGGAAGTCGCCGTCGATCCAGAAGCGGAAGTCTGCGTCGGGCAGCGCCGGTGCTTCGGCCGCCCCGACCAGAGCGGCGAGTGCCGCGGCCCGATCCGCGGGCGAGAGCCTCTCGAGGACGCGCGGCTCATCCCGGAACCGGTGTGCCATGAACCGGCGCACCACGGCCTCCGAAGAGCGGAGGCCTTCGGTGAACGCCTCGATGTCGGACGCGGGTCGCGGGGGGGCGCCGGGCAGGGCGAGGCGCGCGAGGGCGGCGCGCCGGCCGGGCAGCGTGAGCCGAAGGTCGAGCCCTTCGACGGCCGCGAGGCCCTCCGGCAGGTGGACCCTCGCCACGACCCCGCCGGGCGGGACCTCCTGGACCAGCTCCGGGTGGCTCGACCACGAGGCCCCGCCGCCCACGTTCGCCCCGCGCAGCGCGACGGAGTGGTTCGGGAGCATCCGGAACGGCTCGCGCCCCGCGTTCAGGACCAGGGCGACGAAGCCCGGCGGATCGGCCCACGGAATGGGTGCGACGAGGACGCGAAACGCCTCCGCCGGCAGCCGCTCCGGCTCGCCGGTGGTGTCGTACGGGTCGGGCTCGATCGCGCCGCGGGCCTGCCGGAGGAGCCGGTCCACGCGGCCCGGGAAGCCGGTCCTATCGCCGGTGCAGAGGATCCCGTCCACTCGATTCCAGGACCGGTAAAGGGCCAATTCGGCGAGGAGCCACAGCTCGCCCTCGACCGGCGCGACGTGGAGGAGCACCTCCGCCGCGCGGCGGCGGACGAAGGCCTGCGGGTGGCCGCGCAGCGCCCGCGCGCACTCCACCACGATGGCCGGGTTCGCCGCGCCGTCCTCGACGCGCCCCACGATCTCCTCCACCGGGTCCGAGGACCGGTCCGAGAGCCGGTCGAGCAGCGACGCGAGGTCCTCCGCCGGCGGGGCGAGGAGAGCGAGGAGGAGGGCGAACAGGTGCATCATCACCTCTCTTCAACGGATGGTGGCGCGTCCGGTTCGATGTCGGGTGCCCGGAGGATTCGTGCGAGGTAGAGGAACGGCGTGTCGCAGACCGCGGCGATCCACTTGAGGAAGTAGCTCGTGACGAAGATGGAGAGGATCGTCTCCCACGGGAACACGCGCTCCCAGCCGAACAGGCCGAAGAGCCCGACCCACGCGATGTAGCTGAAGACGACGTTGTCGAGGAGCTGGGCGCTCATCGTGGCGACGTTGTTCCGCAGCCAGACCTTCCCCGGGCCGGTGCGCCGCCGGATCCAACCGAAGAACCAGACGTCGAAGCTCTGCGCAACCGCGTAGGCGGTGAGGGAGGCGAGGGCAATCCGCGGGAGGAAGCCGAAGATGTGCTGGAGCGCGGGTGAAGCGGTGTCGCCCTCGGCCGGCCGGTAGCCCAGCGCGAGCTGGGACAGCACGGTGAGCGCGACGAGCGAGAAGAAGCCGATCCCCACGGCGCGGTAGGCGTCGCGCCGGCCGTAGCGCTCGGTCAGGATGTCCGTCGAGAGGAAGGTCGTGGCGTAGATCACGTTGCCGAGGGCGGTCTCGAAGCCGAAGATCCTGACGAGTTTCAGTACCTCGATGTTGGCGAGGAGCACGGCGAGGACGGTCCAGGCGTAGAGCCCGGGTCGACCGAAGAGACGGAACGCGACGAGGATTCCCCCGTAGCTCGCCACGATCGTGAGGAAGAACAGGACTTCGTTCGGCACGGGCACCCTCCGGCGGCCCGGAAGGTACCCGCCACCGCGCGCGCCGGGGCACGAAAACCGCTCTCAGAGCGTGAGCAGAAACCCCGCGAGGCCGTGGACTTGCCCGCCCCGTTCGGGCCGGACACGATCACGACGCCGGGTGGAGGAGCGGGTGGCATCTTCGGTTCCCGGCTGGGTCGATGGCGGCGTCGGGTATACGATCTCCGGGTCCATGGCCCGTGACCTTCGATCGGAGGGACCCTCGTGAAGACCATCGCGCTCCTCCTGTTCGCCACGCAGGTCGCGGCCTGCTCGTCGGGTGGCTCCGCCGCGGCATCCGCGGCCGCGCGCCTCCGGGCCGAGCCCGCGGTGCGGGAGGTGGTCTTCCGCCACCTCTTCGCGAACAACGCCTCCGGCCTGAAGGACCGGGCCGCGGCGTACTACATCCGCTTTCGGGAGGCCGACCCGGAGGCCGCCTTCCTCGCCCGGTTCGCCGGGCAGGAACCTCCGGTGCTTCCGGCGTCCCGCTGCGAGGCGAGCAAGGAGCAGGGGGTTCTCGACCGCGCGACCGGAGAGCGGGGTCTCCTCTTCACGATCGAGTCGATCGAGTGGCTTTCCGACGGCGAGGCGGTGGTCGTGGCGAGGTACTACGAGGCGGGCCTCTCCGCCGCTGGCTATCGCCTCCTCGTCGTATGGAGCGGGAGCCGCTTCCGGGTCGAGGAGAGCTCGATGCTCTGGATCTCGTGATCACCCCGAATCCGGGAAGATTGACCCTGGGTCAATCTTCCCGGATTCCTCACTTCTTCACTTCGCGGCGGAGGGAGAAGATCACCCGGCCCGCGGGTTCCACGGGATCCTCGAAGCGGGGGCGCTTCAGGCGGATGCGGTCCGCGATATCGTCGATGTCCTGACCGAGTAGATATCGCACGACTTCCTGCTGGCGCAACTCGAGCAGGGAGACTCCCGCCAGGCGGGTCCGCCGGTTGGCGAGCCGGTCGGCGCCGGGGCGGAGCAGATCGAGCATGCGGTCCAGCGCGTCCTCCGTCCGGGACAGGTCGCGGTCGATCCCCCGCAATTCCACCGCCGTCGCCTCGGCCCGGACCCGAAGGCCCGAGGCCAGCGCCGCACGCGCCTCCGCAGCGGCCTCGGCGCGCTGGCGGAGGAGCTCGAACTTGCGTCGGCGCAGGCTCTCGACGAGGTCGCGTGCTTCATCCGGCCCCGGGTTCGCGAGCACGCGGAGCCGTTCGAGGTCCTCCTTGCCCAGCTCGACCCGCAGGGACACCACCAGCTCGTCATCGTCGTCGAGCTCCTCGAGCAGCTCCTCGAGGTTCGCCGCCTCCGTGCGGGTCAGCAGGCTGTCCCCCGGGGCGAACGAGACCGAGACCGGCGGCAGCTCCGGCGGCGGTTCCTCCGGTTCTCCACTGTCGCCACCGAGGAGACCGCCGACCGCGCCTCCCACCACTCCTCCGACCACTCCGCCCACCGCTCCGATGGTCCCCGTCAGTGTTCCCCCGATCCGGAACGGGGAAGCCGCCACCGCCCGCACGATCAGGCGCGCCAGCGTCGAGACGGCGATCTCCATGATCTGGCCGGTGATGGGGCCGTCCGCCGGCTCCGACATGTCGAGGTCGGTGAAAATGAAACGGGAGGAGAAGTCCAGCGTGTCGTCGTCGAGGAACCGGAGGTCTACGCCGGCGTCGAGGATCCCGTCGTTCAGCACCACCGCGGATTCCTTTGCCAGGCCGCGGAAGTTCGAAAGCTCAAAAGCCGCGAGCCCGCCCTTCACCCAGCCCCGGAGTCCGGGCGAGAACTGGAGCCTGCCGGACAAGGACAGGTCGCCGAACGCCTCGGCGACGCGCGGAGGAGCGACGGGCAGCGTCACCTTGTCGGACCCCACCGCCGCGCGGAACGCGAGCGGAACCGGCTCCGAGAAGGCACGCGTCGTGAACCCGCGCACCTCCAGCGTCAGGTCGCGCAGGGGCAGGAAGGTGTGCGGTTCGCCGATCCGGCTCGCGAAGCTCGCATCGAGGTCGGTGACGAAGAGCGAATCGATCCGGACCTCCGGGCCGGCCGGGCCGTTCCCGGCGGTCGCGACACCGGGCTCCCGGCCGGCCGGTGCGCCCGCGGCGGCCGCGGCCTCTTCCGGCCCGGTCCGGAACAGGATCCCGGCCACCCGGAACCCCTGCGGCTCCCGCGACACATCGCCATGCGGGGTGGCGATCTCCAGCGATCTCAGGTGCATGTTGCCGGTCCCCGGATCGAACCGCTGGACCACCGCCGCGGCCTCCGCTATCCCCATCAGCGACTTCCCTTCGTTCGACAGGTCGAAGTCCCGGAGGATCGCCTCCATCCCGAAACCCCGGGAGAGGTCGAAGTCGAGGGGGCCGGCCCTCCGGAACTTGAGCAGCGCGTGCGCCCCGAGGCGCAGGCGCCCGTCGGTCAGGACGCTCGCGTCGATCCTCTTCGCGAGGTCGGGAAGGAACTCGGCGAGGGTCGCTCCCCGGATGCCCTCCAGCGCGAGCGTGATGTCCGCCTCCGGCTGGTCGGCGAACGGCGCCAGGTCGAGAAGAAGGTCCAGCTTCGAGACGAAGGGGGCAACCGCCCCTTCCATCCGGAGACTCGTGTGCGGGTGCGCGTCGGGGTCTTGGCCGAGGACCGCAATCGGCCTTTCGTTCCGGAGCCGGAAATCCGTCGCCGAGAGCGGTTTCGCGAACCCCTCGCCGATGAACCCCAGGCGCTTCACGTGGACTTCCACCCGTTCGAGTGTGACCAGCGGCAGGTCGGTCCGGGACGCAGCGGGCCCGCCGTTCCCCGGTCCGGCCGGAGGCGGTCCCTCCGGAGGAGGTGCCACGGGCGCGGGTCGCGGCGCGATCAGGAGACCCGGCACGCGGAGACCCTCGCCCGAGATGCCGACGTCCGCCACCACCCCCGCGAGCCGGAAGTCGTCGATCGCCACCCGTTCCCCGGGCAGGTCGAACCGGGCGATGGCCGCTGAAAGCGCATCCACGGAGAGAAGAGCCGGGCCGGAGGCTCCGTCCCGGAGCACGAGGTCGGTGAGCCCGAAGGCCAGCCGGTCGCCTCCCTCGGGACATGGTTCCGTGGACGCTTCCACCCTGAAGGCCAGACGTCCGTCCTGGGTGGTGGCCTCGAAGCCCCCGGGCAGGAGGTGCCCGAGGGAGTCGCGGGAGAGACCCGCCATTGCGACATCCGCCACGACGCGGGTCCTCGCGGACCCCTGCGCCGCTTCCCCGACCGCCTCGAGCGAGAGACCGCGGTTTTTCTCGGAGACCTCCGCCCTGAAGCGTGCCGCCCTCTCGCGGCCGAGGCGGATCCCCTCGACCTCGGCGCCGGAGAGGAACGAGAAGTCGATCCGCTCCCCGCCCATGAAGTCCGAGAAGTCCAGCACGGCGCCGCGGAGCGAGAGCTTCACCACGTTCACCGCGAGCGGTTCGGCCGTCGGCTCCGCGGCGCCGCCGGTGTCGGGAGGCGGCGGCGGACCGGGGGGGGGAAGGCGGAGGCCGAGCGCCGCGAGGCCCCCTTCGGCGTCGCGCGATACCCGCAGGTACGGTTCCTCCACCGTCACCGTGCCGAAGTCGATGCTGTCCGGTCCGAACGAGGCCCGGTCCATGACCAGCGACCCGAGCCCCGCGAGGCGCCCCGCCTCGGCGTCCCGGAAGTCGAGGCCGCTCAGCGCCAGGGCGGCCTCGATCCCGTCCGCCTTCGGCAGGACCGTCGCGCGGAACCGGAAGCCGAGGGTGGCGTCCGTGAGCAGGGTCGTGGCTCCCATCTCGTCGAGGATCGGTCGGCCGGCGGCGGCGGTGATCCCCGTCATCTCCACGGCGAGATCGGCGAGGATCTCCGGAGCGGGCATCCGGAATCGGCCCTCCACCCGGATCTCCTCGGCGATCCCGGGAGCGTGGAGCAGCGCGGAGAGCGTCGCGGGCGGGTCGGCCTCCCCGGGTTCCAGGACGAAACCGGCGATTCGGACGCCGGAATCGGCGAGCGTGAGTTCCATCGGCCTCACCCGGGCCTCGTCCCGGAGGAAGACGTCCACCCCGGTGACGGCCAGGTCCCGGACCCGGATCGTGGGGAGCCTCGCCGCTGGCGCCGCGGGACGCGGTCCCGGTTCCACCGGTTCCCGGACGGGGGGAAGCGGCGCCGGGGACGGGCGGGCCGCGGGCACGCAGAGGCCGGGGAGGTGCAGATCGCCCTCCGGGTCCCGGCGGGCGAAGGCGCGGACCGGGCCGACGCCCACCTCACCGACGATGATGTCTCCGGTCTTCGAGTCGAGGGAGAGATCGGCCGCGCGGATCGCGCCGACGAACAGGAGCTCGCGCCCGGCCGAAGTGAACAGCAGGTTCTCGAGGTCGAGTCTCGCGCTCGCGGCGCCCTTGCCGCCGTGCGTGGACCGCGCGACGAGCGAGAAGGTGAGGCGGCCGTCCTCGAACTCCGGCCCGAGCCCGGTCACCGCGACGTAGTCCATCGCCTCCCGCGTATCGATCCCCTCGGCGAGGAACTCGAGCCGCGCGGTCTTCTCCTCCGCGAGGATCGCGGCCTCGCCGGCGATGCGGATGTGCTTCACGAGGGCGGGCACCGAGAGCTCCACGGAGAACGCCATCGGCGAGGAAGGGTTTTCCGTGTCGAAGCCGCGGGCCTTCACCTCCGTCACCTCCACCGTGTACTCGGGCGGCGGCGCGAGCGTCCGGTCCACGAAGGTGGCGCGGATGTCCCGTACCACCACCTCTCCCACCTCGATCCGCGTCGGGGGGCCGGCGCTGGGCTCTTCCGGGCTCTTTGGCGGGCGCCGCCGGGCGGTTCCCGCCGGCGGTCGCCCGATCTCGATTCCGCTCGCCCGGACGCCGCCGTCGGGGAGCATCTCGAGACGCCCGCGGATTCCCTCCACTTCGACCCGCTCCACCTTCAGGTGGCCGCCCCCGAGCGAAGGCGCGATCAGGAAGAGCCGGTCCACTGCCGTCGCCTCCCGTCCGTCGGTGGCCACCGAGAGCCCCGTCAGCGCCACCTTCGCCCCGAGGCGGCCATCCAGGATGCGGGCGTAGAGGTCCGCGGCGACCTCGACGTCGAGGACCTCCGCGACGGACCTGATGCCGAGGGGAGCCAGGTAGGCCGCGACGGGAGCCGGCCGGAGTCCGGCCGCGCGCACCCGGAGGCCCGCCGCCGCCCATTCGCGGCCGCTGCCGACCTTCCCCTCGATCGTCAGAGCCTCCAGGATGCCGGCGGCGTGGAGGAGCACTTCGAGGCGGGCGTCCTGTCCGTCCACCCCGAGGTTCGAGAACCGGATGTTGGCGGTGACGGTGGCGGCGAAAGGAGGGTCCTGGGAAGGGTCGCGGATCTCCACCCGCACCTGCTGGGCGCGGATCGCCCCCACTGCCACCGGGATCGAGAAGTCGAGGGGGCCCCGATCGTCGCGAGGTTCCTTTTCTTTCCGGGGCGAGGAGGAGCGGAAGCGGCGCAGGAGTTCGAAGTCACCGTCAGGCAGCCGGTCGAGCCGGAGGTCCAGGCCGCTCACCTCCACCAGCCGGACGGCGAGGCGTCCGCCGATGAGCTCCCGGATCTCCGCATCCACCCGGACGTGCTCGAGGACGGCGAAGGGATCGCCGCCCTCCCGGGGCAGGAGCCTCGCGTTCCAGATCTCGACCTCCCCGCGAAGGAGGCTCAGATCGAGCCGCTCGTAATCGAGGCGCAGGCCGTGGGGTTCGAGGACCCCGTCGATCAGGCCGGGAAGCAGATACGGGCCGGCGATCCTCGCGGCGAGGAGGATGAGTCCGAGGAGCAGGACCGCGCCCACGAGAGCGCGGCGGAGCCAGCGCCGCTTTCGGCGGGAAACGGGTGGGGGGGCTGCCGAGCTCGGGGGGGGTGTCTGCACGGTCACGGTTCCGTGTCCCCCTCGGCCTCGGCCATGGTGGCTTCCAGCGCCTTCCGTCGTTCGTCCCGGGACCCCAGGGGATCGAAGCCGGCCGGCGCCAGGTCCCGGAGCAGGAGCCAGTCGTAGGCCCGTACCCGGGAGGCCGGGGAGTTGTCCTCGCTCACGCGCCAGCGCCGCCTCGAATGTGGCCAGGTCCCCGCAGGCGAGCGCGATCGTCTTCAGGTCTTCAGGATACCGGCCCACGTCGCCGGCATGCGCGAGCAGGAGGCCGAGCATCAGCTCATCGCCCTGCGCCGCCACCGCCTCGATGCAGAGCAGCAGGGTCTCCCGCTCGAGGAGCCAGCCGACCGCGGCCGGGTCGAGCGGGCGGGGCAGCGCCGCCGCGCCGGCCGCCATCCGACCGGCAAGTTCGGAGACCCGCGCGTCCGGCAGCGACAGCACCGAGTCGGCGGCCAGGCGCGCGCCCGTCTCCCGGGCCAGGAACGAGAGAGTCCTCCGCGGCTGTTCCGAGGGCAGCAGTCCGAAGAGCGCGGTCTCGAGCCCCTCCGAGGTCCGACGGCCCACCGGTTCCTGGGCCTCGAGCCCGCGGAGGTGGGGGAGGGGCGATGCCTGGTTCCCGGTCGCCCCGTTCGCCGACTCCCCGGGTGTCTCCCCGGCGAGGGCGGGGAAGGCGGAGCCCACCGTGACCTCGATGACGGCGGCGATGCCCGCACCTTCATGCTCCTCGAAGGGGGAGCGGCCGAGGAGCGTCACGACATACCGGCCGGAGTCCGGGGGCACCGTGAGGAGCACCACCTCGCCGAAGAGATCGCGGGAATGGTCGGGCGGCTCGGCGGGGGCGAGGCCTTCGAGAAGCGGGGCGACCGGGGGCAGATCCTCGATGTTCTCGATGGCCATGGCCACCGAGAGGATTCCGGCCGGAGCCAGGTGGACGCGGATCTCGAGCTTCTCCCGGATCCCTCCCCGGACCTGCGGCAGCTCCCGCGTGGTGCGGCTCTGGAGCAGAAAACTCGTGGTCGCATCGGGTCCCAGGTCACCGACCAGATCCCCGAGGCGGTCCCACCGGCCGAAGTCGCCGCCGTCGAGCCGCGAGCGGAACGTCTCGGCCTCCGCCGAGGTCTTCCCCACGCGGGCGTTCCGGGTCCGGCGCGTGCTGGGAGGGAAGGGCGACCCGGGACCCGTCGCGGCCACGACCTTCGCCTCGGTGGACAGGGGGCTCAGGAAGTCGTCCGGGACGCGCTCGAAGATCGAGAGCTCCGCGCGGGCCTGGCCGTAGCCCTCGGATACCACCGCCACCTTGCCACGGGGACCGGACAGGGGTGAGCCGGTGTAGGCCTCGACTCCGAGGTCGACAGCCGCGGGTTCGAAGGGCCCCTCGTCCGTGGTGAAGCACCCGGAGGTCAGGAGCAGCGCGCCGAGAGCGAGGTTCAGGAATCGGGGAATGGCGATCCTCCGCCCCGGCCGCGCCGGGACACCGGATTGTAGCGCCTTCCGGACCCGTGGTTGCCAGTTCCCGATCGGGTGTGCGGATGCTACTCCGGTTTCGCCGGAGCCGGGTGGAGCAGGGACAGGATGACCGCGAAGACGAGGACCCCGCCCACGACCGCGAGGGAGAGCCCGGCGGAGATGTGGACGAGGCTGTCGACGAGCATCTTGACGCCGATGAGCACGAGGATGAGTGCGAGGGCGGGCCGGAGGAACCGGAGCGAGCCGATCGCCCCGGACAGGAGGAAGTAGAGGGCGCGCAGGCCGAGGATCGCGAAGATGTTCGAGGAGTAGACGACGAAGAGGTCCTGGCTGATGGCGATGACCGCGGGCACGGAATCGACCGCGAACATCACGTCGGTGGTCTCGATGGCGATCAGCACGATCACGAGGGGGGTGAAGAGGAGCTTCCCGCCCTCGCGGACGATGAACCGTTCCCCCCGATAGCCCTCGGTCAGAGGCAGGGCTTTCCGAGCCCAGCGGACGATCGGGTTCTTCTCCGGCGCCACCTCCTCGGCCTTCCCGAAGGCGAGTTTCAGGCCCGTCAGGACGAGAACGGCCCCGAGCACGTAGATGAGCCAGTGGAACGTCTGGAGCAGCTCCACGCCCGCGAAGATGAAGAGGCCCCGCGTGACGATGGCGCCGATGATCCCCCAGAACAGGACCCGGTGCTGGTACTCCGGGGCCACGCCGAAGAAGGCGAAGAGGGCGAGGAAGACGAAGAGGTTGTCGACGGAGAGCGACTTCTCCACCAGGAACGCGGTCAGGTACTTGAGGGCTTGATCGCCGCCGCGCTCCTCCCAGACGAACAGGGCGAAAGCGAGGCCGAGACCGACCCAGAAGAGGCTCCAGAGGGCGGCGGCCCTCATGCTCTCCCGCTTCGCGTGGCGGTGGAAGACGAGGAGGTCTAGAACGAGCAGCGCGACAACGAGCGCCGCGAAGAAGATCCACATGAACAAGGTCTGGTGCCTCCGCCCCGCGCCCGGGGGCGGGGTCCTGTGTTCGAAACCCCGATTGTAGCGCCGCGCGGGCGATCCGCCCGAGAACCCCCCGTGCGACCACGGCGCGGGCGCCGGCTGCAACGCGCGGCCTTCGTCCAGGACTCCCCGAAGGGGGCCTTCCATGTCCGGTTCGGACGACGGCGCCAACGCGAGTCCCGATCCGGTATCATCGGTCGCCCATGGACCTGCTCCACGAGATCTTCGTCGTCCTCGCGGTGGCTGCCGGGGTCGTCTTCTTCTTCCAGAAGATCCGCATCCCGTCCATCGTCGGGTTCCTCATCGCCGGGATTGCCGCCGGGCCGAGCGGCCTCAAGATCATCGCCGACCCCGAGGACGTTGAGGTGCTGTCCGAGATCGGCATCCTGCTCCTCCTTTTCTCCATCGGCCTCGAGTTCTCCCTCAAGCAGCTCTTCTCGATCCGCAAGGCGGTCGTTGTCGGCGGCACCGTGCAGGTGCTCCTTACGGCGGCCGCCGGTTTCGCCTGCGGGGAGATCGCCGGCCGGCCGCTGAACGAGTCCGTCCTCATCGGCATCCTCGTGGCACTGAGCAGCACGGCGGTGATCCTGAAGATCCTCCAGCAGCGGTCCGAGGTGGACACGCCGCAGGGGCGCACGACTCTCGGGATCCTCATCTTCCAGGACCTCCTCGTGGTCCCCGCCATGCTGATCGTCCCGGTCCTCGGCGGCGCGAGCGACTCCGGAGGCGACCCCTGGTACCTGCTGCTCGG
>JALOQY010000366.1 GCA_025459285.1 Planctomycetota bacterium
GCTGTCCGTACCCCCCAGGAGGAGATGCGCGACGTGGACGGCGAGCATCGCCCCGGCGAGGGCGAGCCCCGCCGGGGCGCGGGCGCCGACCTCGGCGGCCGCGGCGCCGCGGATCCGCCGGGTCACCTCCTCCACCGCCGCGTTCCCGGGATCGGCCCCCACCAGAGCGTGGTAGAGGGATGCCTCGGAGCGGAGCGGCTCGAGCGGCAGGAGGAGCGCGGCGAGCCGGAGCAGGCGGGCGGCACGGGCGAATCGGCCCCGGGCGGCGGCCCGCCGGCCGCGCCGGACGAGCGCCCCCGGCAGGACCATCTGCGCCAGGAAACCCGTGCCGGACACGACCGCCGCCGCGGGGGCGAAGTCGGACCACGCGATCCCCGTGCCGGCGATCGCCGACAGCACCCCGAGGGTGAGGAAGAGACGGAGAGGGACTCCGCCCCGCCTCCGGAAGAGGACGAGGAGGCCGTAGAGGGCGGAGAGGAGGAGCAGCCAGAGGAGGAGGCGGATCTCCATCAGCACCCGTTCCGGCTCAAGGGCGGCGGGCCCGGGCTCCGAAGAGGAGAAGCGACACCATGAATTCGACGGCCCTCGCATTCCCGGATTCGGCCCTCGGCTCGTTCCTCGCCGGCATCGCCCTGGAGCAGGGGCTCTGCCGTCCCTCGGAGGTCGTGGACGCCGTGTGCCTCGGGCAGGAGCTCCGGTCCTTCGGAGTGCCTCCCGACCGGCTGGTGCGGATCCTCCTCGAGCGGGGGAGCATCTCCACCGACGGGGTCTCCCGCCTGCTCGGCGCGGCGGAGGCCGAGATCCGGGGCCTCTGGATACCGGGAATCGGGGAACTCACACTTGTCCGGCGCGACCGGATGACCCTGCTTTTCCGGGGGGTGGAGGAGGAGTCCGGCCGCGACGTCCACGTGCGCATGCTGCGGCTCACGCTCTCCGAGTTCCGCGGATACATCGATCGGTTCGTGCTCGCCCGGCGCAGGCTCGAGCGACTGGGGGCGGAGGGCGTCGGGTTCTACCTGCGCGGTGGCGACGTCGAGGGCGTGCCCTACGCGGTCTTCGAGTGGGCGCCGGGTCCCGATCTGGTCTCCCGGGTTCGCGACGCGGGGGTGTTTCCCGGACCGGCGGCACGCGAGATCCTCCGGAGGCTTTCGGAGGACCTGCGCCGGGCACATGGCCTCGGCATCGTGCACGGAGCCCTGTCCCCGGGGGAGGTCTTCCTGTCGGCTTCCGGCGCGGCCCGTCTCGGGGAGTTCCCGCTGCTCGACGGATCGGCACGGTACACGGAAGCGCTCCTGCCCTACCTCGCGCCGGAGGCGGACGAGGCTTCGGACGAACCCTCGGTGCGGGGGGACGTCTACGGTCTCGCCGCGGTCGTGGTCCACGCACTGACGGGAGGCGCTCCCGGCCTGAACCGTGGCCGGCGCCCCGGAAGCAGGGAGGAGGCGCCCGCGCCCGGACACCGTCTTCCCGGGGTGCTCCTCAGGATGCTCGACCCGATGCTCGACCGGCGTCCGGCGTCCATGGAGGAGGTGCTCGCCCTCTCCGAGGACGGCGAACCCTGGAATGAGGCGGGGTACGTCCCGCCGCCAGGACGGTGGGAGGCGCCGCCCGGGCGGTGAGGCGGCGGACCGCCCCGTCAACGGAAGTTCTCGATGGGATCGCAGCACGCGGCGGGGCGGCAACCGGCGTTCAGCGCGTCCCACGGGTTGCCGAACATGCGCCGGGACTCCTGCGGGATCGTCAACACCTCATCGCAACTGCCCAGATGGAACGTGTTGCTCCGCAGGTCCAGGACGATGCTCTGGCCCGCGTTCTTCGGGTAGGCCAGCACCTCGGCGGGAAGAAGCGCCAGGAACTGCTTCTCCAGGGAGTCGAGCAGGGCCATCGGCGCGTTCGTCACCGTCACCGTCTTCGGCGTGTTGCGGCCGATGACGAAGAAGGTCCGGGTACCGAAGCCGATGTCCGTGCCTTCGTAGGATTCCGAGAGGCCGAACAGGTCCGTGGCGCGGAGAGAATCGTAGAAGGCCCGCATCGCGTTGAAGTCGAGGCGGAACTCGCCCGTGTTCGAGGCCGGCGCCGGAACCAGGTGGTCCACCTCGTAGTGCACGGCTCCAGCGACGTCGAGGGCGAGATGGATGCGCCGGGGGGTCGTCTCGCCGGTCGGCGTGCCGCTTCCGGCGCGCTCGAAGGTGTAGGTGAAGAGGAAGTCCTGCGGGATGTCCTCCATCGGCAGCGGCGGGGTCTCGCACGCGGGGACGAGGAGGAGGACGAGGAACAGGACGGCCGGGATCGTGGTTCGCATGGGGGCGCCTTTCCGAGGCTAGCGTACCCGTTCCCGGCCGGTCTCTCCATGATTTCGGTCCGGGTGGTCAGCGACGGCGGCGGTGGCGGCGAACCGCGCGGGCCCGGCCGGCCCCGGGCCGGAGGGTGACGCGTTCGTCGAGAAGCGTGAGGTGCGCTTCGATCGCCTCCACGAGTTCGCGGGCCGAGGGGAAGCGCAGCTCGGGCTCGTGTCGCATCATCCGCTCCACGAGCGCGGCGGACTCGGGCTGGATCCGCCGGGTGGCCTGGCGGATCGGGAAGGGGGTCTCCACGACGACGCCGTCCACCACCTCCGCCGGGGGGGCGTCGGTGAAGGGATGGCGCGCCGTCAGCAGGAAGTAGAGGACCGCGCCGAGGGACCAGATGTCCGACCTCACGTCGACCGGCCCGCTGCGCTTCTGTTCCGGGGAGCGGAAGTCCTGGTCGCACTGCACCGTGGCCCGGTCGGCTCCGAAGCCGCGCAGCTTGGGGTTTCCGCCCAGGGCGATGACGATCGCCTCGGGGTTGATGCCGCCGTGGACCAGCCCCTCGCGCGCCGCCTGGTCGAGCCCCTGCGCCGCGGCGAAGGCGATCTCGAAGGCCCGCTCCTCGGCCACCACCCCGCCCCGGCGGACGACGTCCCCCACGGTCGGCCCCTCGACCCACTCCGTCACCAGGAACCGCGCTCCCTCCGCGTCGCCGAGGTCGATCCCCGATACGAGGTGGGGGTGGGTGAGCGCCGCGCAGATCCGTGCGGTGGCATGGACCGCCCGGGCCTGGTCCAGTGGCGGGAGGATCGTCAGGTGCACGAGCCGGTCGAGACTCACCTGCCGGGCCTTGTAGGATTCACCCCAGGCGTTGCGACCGAGCGATTGAAGGAGTTCGTATCCGGCGAGGCGTCTGTTCACGAGATCATCCTACCCGCGGGATTCCGGTCGCGCAACCTGGTGCCGGGAGTCGCGGCGAAGACCCGACGAAACAGGCCGGAGCACCGCGGTCGGATCCCGCATCCGACGGGCCGCCCGTCGACGAAAAAGGGCCAGGGGGCGGAAAGGGAAAGTGTTGGAAAGAGGGGATTGCGCTCCTGGCCCAGTTTTTCGATCGATCTTGAAAGAACGGCGCGACGGCAGCATATCCGCAATGCCTGTGCCGAAAGCGGCCCAATCGTCAAGTCGTTGATAGAGCGTGACTTAGTTGATTCCCACCTTGCCGGGAAGGGTTTCGCTTTCGCCACGGTGGATTTACATCGTCAAGACGGCTTTCCGTGCGATCCTCTTGGCGGGCGGGGGCGTGGGGGGTGATCCCGGGCTGCCGGCGCAAGGAGGGACCGTTGAACCGGAGAGAGGACTTCGAGGAGCGCGAGGAGCGGGACCTGGCCCCGTACGCGATGCGCTGCCGCCTGAGCCGGGGCCGCGTCCATCCCGGATCCGAGCACGAGTACCGGACTCTCTGGCAGCGGGACCGGGACCGGATCGTCCACTCCCAGGCGTTCCGGCGCCTGGAGTACAAGACCCAGGTCTTCGTGAACCACGAGGGGGACTACTACCGGACGCGGCTGACCCACACGCTGGAGGTCGTGCAGATCTCCCGGTCCATCGCGCGCTGCCTCGGGCTGAACGAGGATCTGACGGAGTGCATCGCGCTCTGCCATGACCTCGGCCACGGCCCGTTCGGCCACTCCGGAGAGGATGCCCTCGACGAGCTGATGGCGCGCTGCGGGGGTTTCGAGCACAACGGCCACGGCCTGCGCGTGGTGGACCTTCTCGAGCGGAAGTACCCCGACCATCCGGGGCTGAACCTGACCTATGAGGTCCGGGAAGCGCTCGCGAAGCACGGGGACCATGCCGTGCCGGCCGGGTTCCACCCCGAGGAGGCCGCGTTCCTGGAGGCGCGGGTGGTGGATACCGCCGACCGGATCGCCTACAACCATCACGATCTCGACGACGGCCTGACCGCCGGGATCCTCGATCCGGAGGAGGTCCGCGACGTGGAGATCGTGGACCGCGCCTTCCGGATGGTCGACGGGCGCTGGCCCGGCCTTCCGGACCCGATTCGGAAGTCCAATGCCGTGGTGTGGCTCATCAACGAGGCCGTCACGGACCTGATCCGCCACACGGCGCTCACCCTCAGGGAGGCCGGGGTCGCGAGCGTGGCCGACGTCCGGTCCCGGCCCGAGCCGCTCGTCGGCTTCTCCCCGGAGTGCGCTGTCCTGCAGGAGAACCTGCACCGGTTCCTCTTCGACCGGTTCTACAACCACTGGCGCGTGGCGCGGATGCAGGAGAAGGCGAAGCGGCTCCTCGCGGAGATGTTCCACGAGTACCTGCGAAAGCCCCGTCTCCTGCCCCCGGAGGTCCGGCGCGCCGGGGAGACGTGCGGCCTCGAGCGGGCGGTCTGCGACTACATCGCCCACAT
>JALOQY010000367.1 GCA_025459285.1 Planctomycetota bacterium
GCAACGGCGAGCCGGCGCCGACCGCCGAGTTCCTGCTGCGCCACGACGTGCTCGACGACCAGGTGATCGACGTATATGGGGCGAAGGTCATCCGGGTGAACGACATCCATCTCGTCTACACGCAGGGCCAGCTCGTGCTCGGCCACGTGGACGTGGGAATGCTCGGCCTGCTCCGGCGCCTCGGATTCGCCGGGTTGGCCTGCGCGCTCCTGCGGTGGCTCCTCGACTACCAGATTCCGGAACGGTTCGTGACCTGGCGCCACGTCCACGTGATGTCCCCGGGGGCCCCCCGTGCCGGTATCCGGCTCAGCGCGGCCCTGACGCTCCTCGCCGACAAGCACCCCGCGGACATCGCCGACATCATCGAGGACCTCGGGGTCTCGGAGGGCCACGAGCTCTTCCGGGCCCTGCCCGTGGAGACCGCGGCCGACGCGTTCGAGGAACTGGAGGACAACGTCCAGCGGGCCCTCATCTCGCAGGAGGAGCCCTGGCGGGCCGCCGACATCCTGGAGGAGATCCCCGCCGCCGAGGCCGCCACCGTGCTCCGCGACATTCACGACGCGGACGCCGAGCACATCATCAGTCGGATGGAGAGCGAGGCGGCGGAGGATGTGCGGGCCGTCCTCTCTCACGAGGAGGAGACCGCCGGCGGCATCATGGCGCCGGACTGCATCGAGGCGAAGCCCTCGGAGCGCGCCGGCGCGGTGCTGTCCCGCGCCCGCGCCCTCAGCGACGAGGTGGAGGTCTTCTACTACGTCTACGTGCTCGACGAGGAGCGCCGCCTCCTCGGCGCCCTGAGCCTCCGCGAACTGCTCTGCGCGCCGGCCGAGACACTGCTGGGGGATCTCATGGAGACGGATCTCATCACGGTGCTGCCAGACGCCCGGCATCGGGACGTGGCCGTCGTCCTGCTCAAGTACGGCTTGCGGGCCGTGCCGGTGGTGGACGAACGGGGCGTCTTCCTCGGAGCGGTGCGCATCTTCACGGTGGCCGAATCGCTCCTGACGGACCTGAGGGAATGACCGTGGGAAAGCTCGGCCGCTGGAAAACCCGCCTTGCCCTGTTCGCCATGGTCGCCGGCCCCGGCATCATCACGGCGAACGTCGACAACGACGCCGGCGGCATCGCCACGTACTCCGTGGCCGGGGCGAAGTACGGCTACCGCCTGCTGTGGGTCCTCCCGCCCACGTGCTTCCTGCTCGTCCTCGTGCAGGAGATGTGTTCCCGGATGGGTGTCGTGACGGGGAAGGGGCTCTCCGGACTCATCCGGGAGCGCTTCGGGCTGAAGGCGTCCTTCTACCTGATGCTCGCCCTCGTGGTGACCAACATCGGCAACGCCATCGCGGACTTCGCGGGCGTGGCGGCGAGCGCGGAGATCTTCGGCATCTCACGCTACTTCGTCGTGCCGGTCGGCGCCTTCCTCCTCTGGCGCCTCGTCCTCAAGGGCACCTACCGCTCGGTGGAGCGGATCTTCTTTGCCGCCTGCTTCCTCTACCTCACCTACATCGTCTCCGGGTTCCTCGCGAAGCCCGACTGGGGGGAGGTGGCGCGGGCCAGTTTCATCCCGAGCATGGACTTCGACGCGGCCTCGCTGTCCATGGTGGTGGGCATCGTGGGGACGACGATCGCGCCGTGGATGCAGTTCTACCAGCAGGCCAGCGTGGTGGAGAAGGGCATCCCCCTCAAGCACTACCGCTACGCCCGGCTCGACACGATCCTCGGGGCGGTGGTCGTCACGATCGTCTGCACCTTCATCGTGATCTGCTGCGCGGCGACGATCCACGGGACGGGCGGCGAGATCGCCACGGGCGCTGACGCCGCCCGGGCCCTCCAGCCGATCGCCGGCGACTACGCGATGATCCTGTTCGCCCTCGGGCTGATCTCGGCTTCGTTCTTCGGGGCCACGATCCTGCCGATCTCCACCGCCACGAGCGTCTGCGAGGCGATGGGCTGGGAGACCGGGGTCGACAAGCGCGTGACCGAGGCGCCGCACTACTTCTTCATCTACACGGTCATCATGGCGCTGGGGGCGACGGTGGCGCTGCTGACGCCGGAAGGTAAGCTGATCACGATCATGCTCGTCTCCCAGGTGATCAACGGCGTGCTGCTGCCGGTGGTCGTCTTCTTCATGCTCCGGATCACCGGCGACCGGGAGATCATGGGCGAGCACGTGAACGGCCGCCTCTTCAGCGCCCTCGCCTGGGTGGGCGCCGGCGTAGTGGCGGCGATGAGCCTCGGCATGGTCGCCCTCACGATCATCGGCGCGTGACCCGGGGCCGGGCCGGAGATCATCCGGTCGGATCGCTTCCGCCCTCCGGGGCCGGGGGACGGGAGGGCAGCACCGGGATGAACCGGCGCTGGACGGTCCGGCCGCCGGCGTGGGAGGTCCACTCCACGAAGCCGCGGTCGGGCGCGCCGCCGGGCCGCACATACTGCTCGAAGCGCCACGCGCCGGGAGAGCCGAAGAGCCAGACGACCCCGACGTCGCGGGGCTGGCCGAGGAAGCCGAGGTCCTCCGCGTGGTAGCGGAAACGGACGGCGTTCTGCGCGCCGGCCCACGACTCCGGGTCGGGTACCTCTCCGGGCCCGGCGTACCCGTGCCGCGAGTACTCCTCGACCCGCCCCTCCCGCGTCCCGCTGATCGCGACACCCATGTCGGGACGCCATCGCCGGAGACGGAGCAGCGACTCCGCGGCGACGTCAGTGTCCCGGCAGAGGAGTTCGCAGAAACTCGTCCCCGGAGGCGCTCCCCTGAGCCGCCCGAGGAGGTGGCCGGCATCGCCCGCGAAGGCCGCGAGGTGATCGTCGGAGGCCGTCGCGTCGGGGACGAGACCGAGGGCCTCGGCGATCTCCCCGCCGCACGGCGGAAGGACCAGGCGAAAAGGGTCCCCGCACCACTCGTCGACGGCCGCCAGCAGGGCGAGGTGCTCGAGCCGCCGGGCGAATGAGGGGGCCAGCGGCCACGGCCAGTCGTCGGGCCCGTGGGACCAGAGCCTGCCGTCCGCGCTCATCGACACGCCGGTCCACTCGCCCTCCCTCCCGACGAGCACGCGCGAACCGTCCGGGCCGGCCCGCAGGTCCGGATCGAGGGCGTGCATCGCCGCGATGCCGAAGAGCGCCTCGCGGCCGCGCCAGTTGAAGCGCAGCCCGCCGAATGCGGCTTCGAACTGCGCGATCTCCGGGGAATGGGGGAGGCCCTTTGCCGCGAGGATCGCGAGGGCCCCGGACGGATCGCCCGGCGCCCGGAAGGACGCGGCGACCCGGAAAAGGAACCGGTGAGCGCGCCGGGACAGCGAAGGACTCATCTCTGGCCTCCCTCCGACTCCCGCCTGCCGCGCGGCGGCGAGGGACATCCTACACGCGGCCGGCCGGGATCTCCCCACGGCCAACGGGGGCGCGGCGCGGGTTTCCCTTGCCGGGGGCGCGGCCCCGGCTTAGACCGCTTCCGGAGCGGGCCGGTCCGGAGGCCTGGATCGGAGAGATCGGAGCGCGCCGATGATCGAACTGCTCGCGGTCGAAAGCCTCGAGGCGCCGGCGTTCGCGGACGGTCCGGGCCTCGTCTTCTGCCCGGAGGCCGGTGGGTTCGCGCCCCGCTTCCCGGAGGCCTTCCCCGTGGACCCCTCCCGCCTCCTCTTCGGGGAGACCGTGGTCCCCTGTTTCGGGATCTGGAACGGTCTCGAGCCGGGCCGGCGCGCCCGGCTTGCCGGACAGGTGCGCCTGCCGCGGTGGCGCGGCGCAGACGACTTCGTGCTGGAGTTGCTGCTCCCGGCAGCCGACGTGCGCCTCGCCGTGGCCAGGGTCCCGGGCGCCGGGACGCTCGCTGAAGCGAGTGCGCGGATCGCCCGGGAGCTCGGGTCCGGCCACGCGCGGATCCGAAGGTGGCTGCGCCGCGACCGCCTCCACGGGCAGGACGGTCTGCGCCTCCCGGTGGTCCGCGCCCGCGCGGGGACCGGGGGCGTTCGGATCGCCGTGGTGCTGGGGGCCGACGGTCCGGAGGAGCCAGTGCCGGAGCGGATCCTGCTCGGTCGCGCCGACGCCTACCGGCGCTGCGTCGAGTGCGGGGGGCCCTTCTTCCTCTGGGCGGGAGACCGCCGCTCGCTGTCCCCCCGCCTCGTGGCCCACATCCTCCGGCCCTGATGCGCTCGCGGAGCACGTCCGCGCCGGCGTGGTGGCGGTGATGAGCCTCGGCATGGGCACCGTCACGATCGCGGGGGCGTGCCCGGTCAGCGATGAACAGCCGAACCCGCGAATGTCATCCGCCGGAAGAGGTCGACCGGGGAGTCCGCACCGATCAGGATCCCGCGGTCTTCTTCGAGTCCCGGCACGTCCCCGGGGCGGAGCAGTTCCACCCTCGCCGTGTCCGCGAAGAGCACCGCGATCCCCCGCTCGTGATGGAACCTGGCGTCCCGGCAGCGATCGCAGGCCCAGAGATCCATTTTCCGCGCGTCCCCCGGCTGCTTGGCATTCCAGTGGGCCCAGTCGGGCCCCGCGTAGGACGTGTAGCGGGACAGATCCACGTCCCAGCTCAGATCCAAGTCGCGGTACATCCGGACGAACTCCCGAGTTCCCGGCTTCGGACGCGGGTGCTTCGGGTCCTCGGGCTCCGCGGGGCAGATGAACATGGAGAGATCGCTGTCGGATATCTCCGGCTTTGAGAAATGATTGGTGAGCGCCGCCGCGGCCAGCGAGGCAAGCACGTCGATGACC
>JALOQY010000057.1 GCA_025459285.1 Planctomycetota bacterium
GTTCGGGGCGAGGTAGTAGCTGCGCCGGTCGGGCCCCGCGGCGGGCCGCCCGACGTAGCGGTTCGGATCGCCGGGGGTCCTCTGGCCCGGCGCCGGCGCGGCCTCGAGCCGGATCACCCGCCACCCGAGGTGGACGAAGCGGAGCGTGGCGTAGGAGAGCGAGAGCGCCTGCTCCAGCGACAGGACGGTGCGGGGTCTCATCGGCCGTGGGTCTCCCGGTGGACGCGCTCCGGAGTCAGCGGCAGCGCCGTGAACCTCCCTCCGGTGGCGTGGCGCACGGCGTTCGCCACCGCCGCCGCCGTGCAGATGGCCGGCGCCTCGCCGATGCCCTTGGCGCCGTAAGGTCCCTCCGGGTCCAGGGTCTCCACGAACGTCACGTCGAAGGGAGGCACCTCCGGGGCGGTCATGAGCTTGTAGTCGCGGAAGCTCGGGTTCAGGACCCGCCCGCCATCGACCAGAAGCTCCTCGCAGAGCGCATAGCCGAGGCCCATCACGAGGCCGCCCTCCACCTGCCCCTCGGCCCCCAGCCGGTTGAGGACGCGGCCGATATCGTGGACCGCGGTCATCCGGAGGACCTTCACCACGCCGGTGCCGAGATCGACCTCCACCTCCGCCACCTGGGTACCGAACGCGTAGCTCGCCGAGACGTCGCCCTTGAACGCCCGGTCCTGCATGACGCTCGGCGGCTCGTAGTAGTGCTCGGTGACGACGACCTCGCTCCGTTTCGCGAAGTGGAGGCCGCGGATGACCTTGCCCAGTTCCTCGAGCGGTTCGCCGTCCGCGGCCCGGACGATCGTCGCGCGACGGATGTCGAGTTCCTCCGCCGGGACCTTCAGGCGCGCCGAGGCGGCAAAGAGGAGCTTCTCCCGCGCCTTGCGCGCCGCGAGCCGGACGGAATTCCCGGCGATGAAGGTGGTGCGGGAGGCGTGGACGCCCACGTCCCACGGCGTGATCCGGGTGTCGTTGTTGACGACGGTGATGGCGTCGAGCGGGAGGCCGAGTTCCTCGGCGGCGATCATGGCGAGGACGGTCTCCGAGCCCTGGCCGATCTCCGAGGAGCCCGTGAGCACGGTGACCCGGCAGAAGTCGTCGACCGTGAGGATCGTCCCGCATCCGTCGCTCCGGTAGATCTTCGCGCCGCCGCCCACGTGGAGCATGGAGGCCATGCCGATGCCGCGCCGCACGTGCGGCCGGTCGGTCTCCGTGGCGCGGCGCTTCTCCCGCCACCCCGACCGCGTGGCGGCGGTGGTGAGGCACTCCCGGAGGCCGCAGGTCCGGAAGACCATGCCCTGTCCGGTGGTCTCCCCGGCCTCTTGGGCGTTGCGGAGGCGGATCTCGAGCGGGTCGAGGCCGAGCTTCCCGGCGAGGAGATCCACGGCGCTCTCCACCGCGAACGTGGCCTGGAGGTTCCCGTAGCCGCGCATGCTCCCGGAGTAGGGGTTGTTCGTGTAGACCACCCGCCCGCGCATGCGCACGTGCGGCACCCGATAGAGTGAAGAGAACGACTGCATCATCACGAACGGCGTGGTGGCGCCCCACGAGGTGTAGCCGCCGTTGTCGTGGACGAAGTCGATGTCCCGGAACGTGAAGGTGCCGTCGCGCTTCGCCCCGGCGCGGATCCGGATCTCCGTGGGCTGGCGGGTGGGAGACGCGACGAACTCCTCGTGGCGGTCGAAGACCAGCTTCACCGGCCGGCCGGTCTTCCTCGCGAGGTGCACGGCGATCGGCTCGTAGGGATAGATGTCGAGCTTCGACCCGAAGCCCCCGCCGATCGTCACCTGGATCACGCGGACCCGCTCCGGGGCGACGCCGACGATGGCCGCCATGTCGCGGGCATAGAGGAACGGGACCTGCGTGACCGAGAAGAGCGTCAGATCGCCGCGCGCGTCGAAGGACGCCGCGATGCCGGAAGTGCCGAGGCAGCAGTGCGTGATGAAGGGAAGCCGGTAGGTCTCCTCCACCACGATGTCCGACTCGCCTTCCCCGACCGCGACGTCCCCCTGGGCGTAGTCGTAGGTGAAGGGGACGTTCGTGCCCTTCGCCTCGTGGATCAGGGGCGCACCGTCCCGCAGGGCCTCGGCCGGGGTGAGGATCGGCGGAAGGTCCTCGTACGTGACGCGGATCAGACCGCAGGCGTCGCGGGCGGTCTCCTCGGAGTCCGCGGCCACGGCGGCGATCTCGTCGCGGATGCAGCGGACCCGGTCGCCCTTGAGGGGCGTGTTGTCCTTGCCGAACCCGAACGGAACGTTTTCGATGTCCTTCGCGGTGAGCACCGCCTTCACTCCCGGCAACCGCTCGGCCCGGCTCGTGTCGATCGAGAGGATCCTCGCGTGCACCCGGTCGGTGCGGAGGATCGCCGCGTGGAGCATCCTCGGGAGCACGAGGTCCTGGATGTAGACCGCGCGGCCGGTGACGCGCTCGGGCGCGTCGAGCTTCGGGACCCGCCGGCCGATCAGGCTTTCCTTCTCGATCTTCATCGCGACGGCCCCCCCGCGGCAGCGCGGATCGCCTCGAGGATCTTCACGTAGCCGGTGCAGCGGCAGAGATTGCCCTCGACGGACCTCGCGATCTCCGCGTCCGTCGGCCGCGGATGCTCGGCGAGGAAGCTCACGGTCCGGAGCACCATGCCCGGCGTGCAGAAGCCGCACTGCACGGCGCCCGCGGCGACGAAGGCCTCCTGCACCGGGTGGAGGCCGCCGTCCGGCCGCGCGAGGCCCTCGATCGTCGTGACCTCGCGGCCCTCGAGGGTCGCGGCGGGGACGAGGCAGGAGTTCACCGCCTGCCCGTCGAGGAGGACCGTGCAGGCGCCGCACTCCCCCTCGCCGCAGCCGGGCTTGACGCCGAGGAGCGAGAACCGCTCGCGCAGCAGGCGGTCGGCGGGCCACTCCGCGGACACGGTGGCCGAGACCGCCTCGCCGTTGAGGGTGAAGCGCAGCGCGACGGTCGCGCCGGATCCCGGGGCGGGTGCCGGGGGGGGCGCGGGCGGGGGCGAGCACGGCACCGGGGCGGCAGCGGGCGGGCCCGCGTGGTCCGAGCCGCGCGGGGCGCCCCGCGTCGCGAAGGAGGGATCGAGGAGCCGCCGGAGGAACTCCGCGACGAGCGCCCGCCGGTAGTCCGCGCCGCCGCGGATGTCGCTGATCGGCGAGACCTCGCCCGCCGCCGCGGCGGCCGCGGCCTCGACGACGCGGGCGGAGACCTCCGCGCCTTCGAGCACGGCCTCCGCCGCGCGGCCCCGGAGCGGGATCGGGGCGGAGGAGCCGTAGGCGACGCGGACTCCCTCGAGCCTCCCGCCGCTCGGCGTGAACGCGAGTCCCACCGTGACCACCGAGCACTCCATGGAGGGCCGCGTCCCGGCCTTCTCGAAGCAAAAGATCTTCTCCGGAGCCGGCCGGTCGAACGAGACGGCGGTCAGGAGTTCGCGCGGGGTCATCACCGTGCGGCCGGGGCCGGTGAAGAACTCCGCGACGGGGACGTCCCGCGAGCCGTCCCGCGAGACGAGCGTGAGCACGGCGTCGAGGAGGAGGAGCGGGTTGATCAGGTCGCCGGCCGGGGAGGCGTTGGCGAGGTTGCCGCCGATCGTGGCGAGCGCGCGCACCTGGGGCGAGGCCAGGCGGTCCGCGACCTTCGCGAGGATGGGGGCGTGCTCCCGCACGAGCGGGTCGGCAACGAGGGCCGCGGCCGTGACGGCCGCGCCGACGACGAGGCGGCCGGCCTCGATCCGGATCGCGCGCAGCCCGGGGATGCGGCCGAGGGAGAGGAGGCGCGTCTTCCCCGCGGGGATCGCGCCGCGCGAAAGCCGGACCATCACGTCGGTCCCGCCGGCGAGGACCACGGTCGCGGCCCCGTGTTCGGCGAGGATCGCGACGGCCTCCCCGACCGATTCCGGGGCGTGGTAGTGGGTGAATCGCTCCATGCTCAGAACCTCACCGGTTCCCGGAAGACACCGAACTCCTTCCGGAGGCCCCCCATGATCTCGCCCACCGTGGCGTAGGCGGCCACCGCCGCCATCACCGCCGGCATGACGTTCCGGCCCTCCGCCGCCGCCGCGCGGACCGCACCGACCGCCCTCCCGGCGGCCGCGGAGTCCCGCTCGCGCCGCACCTGCCGGACCCGCTCGACCGCGCGCGCCGCCTCCTCCGCCCGGAAGGGGTGCAGTTCGACCGGGTGGTCCTCTTCCTCGATGCGGTGGCAGTTGACGCCCACCTTGCGGATCGCGCCGGAGCGGATCGCCTTCTCCCGCTCGTAGGCCTGGCGCGAGACGTGGGCCTGGATGGCCCCGTCGGAGATCGCCTTCACGATGCCGCCCCGGTCCTCGACCTCCTTCATCGCCTCGACGATCCGGCCCTCCATCTCGTTCGTGAGGGTCTCCACGGCGTAGCTCCCGGCAAGCGGATCCACCGTGTCGCAGATCCCGGTTTCCTCCTGGAGGATCTGCATCGTGCGGAGCGTGATTCGCGCGGCCCGCTCGGTGGGGATCGTGTAGGCCTCGTCGTAGCTGCACAGGGCCATCGTCTGCGTCCCCGAGAGCGCCGACACCAGGGCGTAGTAAGCGGTGCGCACGATGTTCAGTTCGGGCTGCTCGATGGTCAGGCCACCGCCGCCGCCCCCGGCGATCATCCGGAGGACCATGGACCGCGGGTCCTTCGCCCCGTACCCGTCCCGGACGATCTTCGCCCAGAGCCGCCGGCCGGCGCGGAACTTCGCCACCTGCTCGAGGAAGTAGCCGTGGATGTCGAAGTTGAACGAGAGCCGGCTCGCGAACTCGTCCACCGGGAGCCCGCGCGCGATCGAGTGATCCATGTAGGCCCGCGCGATGAGGAAGGCGAAGGCCATCTCCTCGTGGGGGAGGGCGCCGCTCTCGCGGATGTGGTAGCCGCAGACGGAGACCGGGCTGTACCGGGGCACGCGCGCGGCGCAGAACTCGATCGTGTCGCCGACGAGACGGACCGAGGGCTCCACCGGGAAGACCCAGGTGCCGCGGCCGACGTATTCCTTCAGGATGTCGTTCTGCGCCGTGCCGCGGAGCGTCGCGAGGTCGTATCCGCGCTTCTCGGCCATGGCGAAGTACATCGCCATCAGGACGACCGCCGCTCCGTTGATCGTCAGCGACACCGTGATCCGGTCGAGGTCGATTCCGGCGAAGGCCTCCTCGATGTCCGCCAGGCTCGAAACCGCCATCCCCACGCGGCCGACTTCACCCTCCGCCGCCGGATCGTCGGAATCGAAACCGATCTGCGTGGGGAGGTCGAAGGCCACGTTGAGACCGGTCTGGCCGTTCGCGATGAGCCACTTGAACCGCTCGTTCGTCTCCCGGGCCGTGCCGAACCCCGAGTACTGCCGCATCGTGAACGGGCGGTCGCGGTACATGAGCGGGTGGATGCCCCGCGTGAACGGGAACTCCCCGGGCTCGCCGATGCCGCCGGTGCCGCCGCTCCGCTCCACGTCCTCCGCCCGGTAGACCGGCTTCACGTCGAGGCCCGATTCGAGTCGGGCCGGCCGGAGCTTTCTCGGCTCGCTCATGCCGTTCTCTCCCGGATGAAGTCCGCGATCCCCGTAAAGGAGGAGCCGGTGGGGAAGACCCCGGCGAAGCCGAGGCGCCGCACGGCCTCGTGGTCGCCGGCGGGGATCACGCCTCCCGCCAGCCAGAGCTTGTCGGACAGGCCCGCGGCCCGGAGTTCCTCCGCGAGCTTCGCGAGAAGCGGCAGGTGCGCCCCGGAGAGGATCGACACGCCGATCGCGTCCACGTCCTCCTGTGTCGCGATCGCGGCGATCTCGGCGGGCGTGCGCCGGAGGCCGGTGTAGATGACTTCGAAGCCCCGCTCCATGAGCGCGCGGCACACGACCTTGGCTCCGAGGTCGTGACCGTCGAGGCCGAGCTTCCCGATGAGCACCCGCTTTCCCATGTCAGGTCCCCAGTTCCTTCGCGATGATGAGCTTCAGGATCTCCGATGTGCCGCCTCCGATCAGGGTGAACCGAACGTCCCGGAGGTGCCGCTCCACCGGGTACTCCTCGGAGTAGCCGTAGGAGGCCAGCACCCGGGCCGCGCCGTCACAGACCGAAAGCCCGGTCTCGGAGGCGAAGAGCTTGGCCATCGCCGCCTCCTTGCGACTCGGCAGGCCCCGGTCGTCGCGCCACGCGCCGTAGTGGGTGAGACAGCGGGCGGCGGTCACGCCCGTGGCCATGTCGGCGAGACGCAGCTTGATCGCCTGGAACTCCCCGATCGGCCGGCCGAACTGCACGCGCTCCCGCGCGTAGCGCAGCGCGGCGTCGAGCGCTCCCTGGGCCGCACCGACGGCGAGCGCCGCCGTCATCAGGCGGATTTTCTCCAGCACCTCCTCGAGGACGGCGCGGCCCCGCCCCTCCGGCGCGAGACGGTGGCGCGCCGGCACGCGGACGCCGTCGAAGGAGACCTCCGAGGTCACCGAGGCGCGCACGCCCATCTTGGGGATCGCGCGTCCCACGACGAGGCCGGGCGTCCTCGCGAGGACGAGGAACGGCGCGATCTCCTTCTCGGGAGTCTTCGCCCATACGGTGAAGAAGTCGGCCACCGGGGCCGAGGTGATCCACGTCTTCTGCCCGGTGAGGACGAAGTCGTCCCCGTCCCGCACCGCGCGCGTGGCGATGGCGCCGAGGTCGCTGCCCGCCCCGGGCTCGGTGAAGCAGATGGTCCCGATCTTCTCGCCGCGCAGCGCGGGCGCGAGGAGCGTCTCGCGGATTTCCGCGTCCCCGGAGCGGTAGAGGAACCAGGTGCCCATGAGCGACTGCATCGTGGTCGCCGCGGCCACGGAGAGGGAGCCGCGGGCCAGCTCCTCCACGGCCAGGCAGTAGGTGACGACGTCCTGCCCGGTGCCGCCGGCCTCCTCGGGGTAGCGCATCCCGAAGAAGCCGAGGTCGCCCACCGCCCGGAAGGCCTCGCGGGGGAACTCCGCGGCGCGGTCGATCTCCGCCGCCTTCGGGACGATCTTCTCGTCGACGAACCGCCGGAAGGTCTCCCGGACCGCCTCCTGCTCCGCCGTGAGCGAGAAGTCCATCAGTCCTCCCCGAGGCCGTAGAGGTCCCGAGCGGCCTCCGGCGAGATCACGCCGTCCCGCACTTCCTCGCGGACCTTCGCCCGGGGGCGGCTCCGCGGGTCGCCGTAACCGCCTCCGCCGCCGGCCCGCTGGACGTAGAGGGTCCCCGCCGGCACGCCCCGCACGAGGTCCTTCGAGGCGAGGCGCCTTTCGGTCCCGTCGGGCAATCGGAGCTCGATGCCGTTCAGCGAACCCGACCCGCCGCCCGCGAGTCCGAAAGCGGGTTCCACGTCCCCGTCGCCGAACGCCACCACCGTGGTGTCGTCGCTGCCGATCACGTAGCGCGTCTCCACCCCGAGGCCCCCGCGCCACTGGCCGGGGCCCGCGGAGTCGGCCAGGTACTCGTGCTTCACGAGGCGGTGGGGGGTCTGCTGCTCGAACATCTCGTAGTCCTGGTCCAGCACCCCTCCCGAGGCGTCGATCATGCCGATGTGGTCGTAGCCGTCCGTTCCCTTCATCGCCCCGGAGCCGCCCTTGAGGCCCATGAAACCGATGTCCACGTACTTCTCCCGCCGGCGGGAATCGACCCCGGTGGTCAACGCGCAGAGGAGCTGGTTCCAGCCGGCGGTGACGCGGTCCGGGATCACCGGCGCGAGCGCGCGGATGATCGCGTCGGCGTTGGGCGGGCAGAGGTGGTTCCCGAAGGTGGTCGCCGCGGGGTAGGCGGCATTGAGGATCGTCCCCTCCGGGATCACGATCTCGATCGGCTCCACCATTCCCTCGTTGTGGGGGATGTCGGGGTTCACCATCTGGAGGAAGGTGAGGATCGTGGCCGAGGCCGAAGAGGTGTAGGTCCCGTTCACGAAGCCCTTCGTCTGCGGGTCGGTGTCGGTGTAGTCGAACCGGATCCGGCCGTCGCGGACCGTGATCTTCACGCGGATCGTGAACGTGGAGCCCTTGTGCCGGCCGTCGTAGTAGACCTTCGCCTCGCCCGGCCAGGTCCCCTCGGGGATCGTCCGGATCTCCGCCTCCATCATGCGGCGGGTCGATTCGAAGAGGTGCTGCTTCACCTCCGTGAAGCGCGCGAGCCCGTACTTCCGGAGGAGGGCGAGGAGCCGACGCTCCCCGACGACGCACGAGCCCATCTCCGCCTTCATGTCCTCCCGGACGATGTCGAGACGGATGTTGGCGAAGATGAGGTCCCACACGTCACGGCGGGGCCGCCCGCCATCGACGACCTTCACCGGGGGGATCCGGATGCCTTCCTGCCAGCACTCCGTGGCGTCCGGGTTGTAGCCGCCCTGGACCGCTCCGCCGATGTCCGCCTGGTGGCCCTTGGCCGCCGACCAGCCGACGAGGTGACCCTGAAAGAAGATGGGCCGATAGACCGCCACGTCGTTCAACTGGTTCCCGAGCGAGAAGACGTCGTTGTGGAAGATGACGTCCCCCTCGTGGAGGTCGTCCCCGAAGTAGCGGCGGATGTACCGGCAGACGGGGGCGAGGGAGAACGAGAGGATCGGGAGGTTCTCCGTCTGCTCCAGCATGCGCCCCTCGGCGTCGTAGAGCCCCGTGACGAAGTCCTTCGCTTCGCAGAGGATCGGCGAGCGGGTCGTCCGCTGGAGCGAGATCGACATCTCGTCGGTGATGGACTTGAAGGCCCGGGCGAAGACGCTCGAGAGGATCGGGTCGATCACCGGAGCACCTCCTTCAATGTCCGCGGCAGGGCGTCCGGACGGGCGCGGTCGAAGACCACGAAGCTGCCCGCGGAGTCCACCACCGTCTCGTAGCTCGCGCTGACGAAAAGCGTCGTGTTCCGCTGCTCGATGATGGCCGGTCCGGCGATCCGGTTCCCGTGACGCAGTCCGTGGCCGTCGAAGACCGCCACCTCCGCGTAGTCCTTCGCCTCCGGCACGAAGACCGGGCGCGCCCCCTTCCGCGCGGCCGAGGGGTCCGGCCCGACCCGCTCCTCGGAAGGGAAGGCCGGCTTGTCCATGCCGCCCGTCGCGCGCACGCGGAGGTTGATGATCTCGAGGGGCGTGCCCTCCTCCTCGAGCGAGTACCCGTAGAGCCTCGAGTGCTCCGCGTGGAAGCGCTTCGGGAGGTCTTCGAGCGGGTGGAGCGGCAGGCAGACCTCGTGGTACTGGCGGACGTAGCGGAGTTCGGCTTCGGCGAGGATGGTGATCCGGTCCGCCGGCACGTTCTCCGACGAGAGGACCCGGCGCCCGCGCTCCGCGAGCTCCTCGATCGCCCCGAGGAGGGTCTCCCGGGGGATCTCGGCGAGGCGGCCCACCATGCTTCGCACGAAATCGTGCTTCAGGTCGGTCATGAGCATCCCCGCGGCGCAGAAGATCGAGGACTCTCGCGGCACGAGGAAGAGCGGCAGCCCCAGTTCGGCGGCGATGGCGCAGGCGTGATTCGGGCCGGCGCCGCCCGCCACCACCATGGGGAACTCCCGGGGGTCGAAGCCGCGCCGGATCGTGATCTCGCGGACGCCCGCCGCCATGTTCGCGTCGACGACCCTCACCATGCCCGCGGCGGCCGCCACGACGGGGAGGCCGAGCGGCTTCGCCACCCGTTCCTCGATCGCCCGGCGCGCGGCGTCGAGGTCGAGGGGGATCCGGCCGCCGGCGAAGAAGTCGGGGTCGAGGCGGCCGAGGACGAGGTCGGCGTCGGTGACCGTGGGCGCTCTTCCACCGCGGCCGTAGCACGCCGGTCCGGGGTCGGCCCCGGCGCTCTGCGGCCCGACGCGGAGGAGCCCACCTTCGTCGATTCTCCCGATGCTCCCGCCTCCGGCGCCGATCGTCACGATGTCGAGCATGGGCAGCGCGAGGGCGTTGCGGTTCACCTGTCCTTCGGTGACGAGCAGGGGCTGGCCGTCGCGCACGAGGGCCGCGTCGAAGGAGGTCCCGCCCATGTCGACGGTGATGCAGTGGTCGAGGCCGTGCGAGCCGACGAAGACGAGTCCGGCGTTCGGGCCCGCGGCGGGGCCCGAGAGCAGCGTCACGGCCGCCTTGTCGCGCGCCGATTCCGGACTGACGACGCCGCCGTTCGACTGCATGACGAGGAGCACCCCGCCAAAGCCGATCTCGCGCAGGCGCCGGATCAGGCTGTCGAGGTAGCGCCGGAGCACCGGGCCGACGTAGGCGTTCAGGACGGCGGTGGAGATCCTCGGGTAGAACCGGATGGAGGGGAGGACCTCGGTGGAGACCGAGAGATAGGCGCCGGGGAGCCTGCGGCGGACGATCTCTGCCGCGCGGCGCTCGTGGTCGGGGTTCGCGAAGGAGTTCATGAAGCAGATCGCGACCGCCTCCACGCGTTCGGCGGCGAAGAGGTCGAGGGCGGCCTCGACGTCCTCCGGTACCAGGGGAGCGACCTCGACGCCGGCGTGATCGAGCCGCCCGCGCACCGGCCGGCGGAGGTACCGCGGGACCAGGGGCGGGATGTTCGTGAAGCGGTTGTTGTACTGCTCCTCGCGCACGCCGCGGCGCATCTCGAGCGCGTCACGAACCCCCTCCGTGGTGAGGAGGCCGGTCTTCGCGCCGGCTCCCGTGAGCACCACGTTCGTCGTGACCGTCGTCCCGTGGACGATCGTGCGGACCGTGCCGGCGAAATCCGCGAGGCTTTGGCCCCGCTCCGCGGCGAGGACCCGCAGGCCTTCGAGAAGGCCGATCGCCGGATCCGCGGGCGTCGTGAGGACCTTGGCCACCTGCGTCGAGCCGTCGCCAGTGGTCGCCAGGAAGTCCGTGAACGTCCCTCCCACGTCGATGCCGACTTTCATCGGAGTTCCGCCTCCTTCCGAACTCTCGCCAGCTCCTCGCCCCGGCCGAAGGCCCGGCGGTTCACCTCCGCGAACGCCGGCAGCGCCGCGGCGAGGATCGTCGCGAGGAGCGCCTCCGGTGGGAAGTGCATCAGGCCCGAGCCGGCGAGCAGACCTGCCATGAGCGCGTTGAGCGCCCGGCCCGATCCGGTCTCCTGCGCGAGGGAGGTCAGGTCCAGCGCGACGAGCGACCCGGCGGTCTCGCGGATCGGGCCGATGAGGGACTCGACGGGCGGGTAGGGGCGCCGCATGCTCTGGAGCGACACCGGCAGCAGGGGCCGCGTGTTCACGAAGGCCGCGGTCCGGCGCGAGATCTTCTCGAGGACCCGTGCCCCCTCCATCGGCTCCAGCGCGAGGAGCACGTCGGCCATGCCCCGGGCGATCTCCGGGGACCGCGCCCCCCCGATCGCCACCGTGGCGGTGACGGACCCGCCGCGCTGGGCGAGGCCGTGGACCTGCCCGACGACGACCGGCAGGCCGGCGGCGAACGCGGTGTCCCCGATCCAGCGCGCGACGGAGAGCACCCCCTGACCGCCGACGCCCGCGAGGAGGATTCGCCGCCAGGGGATCACGGTGTCGTCACCTCGTGGATCGCGCCGTTGGGGCAGAAGCTCACGCACACTCCGCAGCCGGTGCAGAGCGACCCGTCGATGGTCATCCGCCCGTTCTCCTCCCGCAGGGCCGGACACCCGAAGATGTCCGTGCAGGCCGCGCAGGAGGAGCACATGGCGCAGAGGAGGCACCGCGCGGCCTCTTCGCGGGCCTCGGCCTTCGTGAGGGGTGTCACCACGTCCGCGTGGTCGGCCCTCCGTTCGGCCGCCGGCCGGAGTCCGGCGCGGTGGCCCGGCTCGGGCAGGAGGCTTCGGGGCACGAAGTACGAGAGGTTCCGGGCGTCGATCGTCTCCACCGGCTCCACCGGGGTCCCGGCCCGGGCGATGAGGAGGTCGATGCCGAACGCCGCGCGGCGCCCGGCGGCGATGGCGTGGATCACGGTCTTCGGCCCCGGCGTCACGTCTCCGCCGGCGAAGATCCCCGGGAGATTCGTGGCGCCGGTCGCCGGATCCACGCGCACGTGGCCCTCATCGTCGCGATCGAGGGCCGCGTCGAGGCCGTCGGACTCCGGGCGCTGGCCGATCGCCGCCACCACCGCGTCAGCGGGGAGCACCGTCCCGCTCCCCGGGACGGGAACGGGGCGGCGCCGGCCGGAGCCGTCGGGTGCGCCGGGCTCCGTCCGGAGCACCTCGAGGCCGCGGACGCGGTCGTCGCCGAGGACCCGGACCGGCTGCCGGTGCGTCAGGATGGAGATCCCCTCCGCCTCGGCCGCGTCCACCTCCTGGCGGTGCGCGGGCATCTCCTCGCGGGAGCGGCGGTAGACGATCGACACCTGTCGGGCCCCGAGGCGCAGCATCGTCCGCGCGGCGTCCACGGCGGCATCCCCGCCGCCCACCACGAGGACGCGCTCCGGCACGGTGCACCGCTCACCGCGATGATGATGCCGCAGGAAGTCCAGCGCGTCGAGGGTGCCCGGGAGCTCCGAGCCGGGAACGCCGAAGGCGAGGCCCTTCATCGCGCCGATCCCGAGGTAGACGGCGTCGAAGCCCTCACCCCGGAGCGCGGCCACCGTCGTGTCGCGCCCGAGCCGGACCCCGCCCCGGAACTCGATCCCGTGGCCGAGGACGAAGGCGATCTCGTGGCGGAGCACGTCCCGCGGAAGGCGGTGCTCGGGGATGCCCTGCGCGAGGAGCCCGCCCGGCTCGTGGTGTTCGTCGAAGACCGTGACCGCGTGGCCGCGGCGGCGCAGCTCGTGCGCGCAGGCAAGGCCCGAGGGGCCGGCGCCCACCACCGCCACGCGCCGTCCGGTCGGGGGGCCGACGCTCACGGGGGGCGCCACCACGCGTCCGGCCATCTCCTCGTCGACGAGGAACCGCTTGAGATCGTTGATGGCGATGGGGCCGTCCGTCGCGGCCCGCGTGCAGACCTGCTCGCAGGGGCGGTGGCAGACCCGGGAGGAGACGACGGGGAGCGGGTTGCGAACGCGGATCAGTGCCAGCGCCTCGGCGAAGCGGCCGGCGGCGATGCGCCCGACGTAGCCCTGCACGCAGATGTTCGCGGGACAGGCCACGGCGCAGGGCGCCTCGAGGGGGACGGGCGTGGGGATCGGCTCTGTCCCGGGCGCCTGGTTCAGGATGCGCCGGAACACCTGCGCGCGCTCGACTTCCTTCAGGGGCCCCTGCCCGCAGTGGAGCCCCTTTGCCTCGTGGCCGCAGTGGCGGCAGCGGGTCGGGTCCACCGCGAACTTCCTGCGGCGCGGCTTCGTCCCCTCCTCCCCGAACCGGACGATGGCGCAGTCCCGCCGGGCGATGACCACCGAGAGCCCGCGCTGTCGTTTTGCGTCGAGGAGGGCGCGGGCGCTCGCGCCGAGGTCGTGGGGGTCGACCACCGCCACCCGCTTCGCCCCGATCGCGCGGACCACGGCCTCGAGGTCCGGACCCACGGCGCCCGGGCTCGTCGGGCTCGGCTGGTGGCCGGTCATCGCGGTCACCCGGTTGTCGAGGATCATGACGACGACGTCGTCGTCCGCCGCCGCGGCGTTGAGGAGCCCGGGCATCCCGGAGTGGAAGAAGGTCGAGTCCCCGATGAACGCGAGGGTCTTTCTCCCGAGGACGCGGCTCATGGCGGAGGCCATGGGGATGCAGGAGCCCATGGCGAGGAGGGCGTCCACGGACTCGAGCGGAGGGCCGTAGCCGAGGGTGTAGCAGCCGATGTCGTTCAGGTAGATGCCGTCGTCGCCGAAGACCGTGCGGGCGGCGAGGTAGGAGCCGCGGTGGGGACAGCCCGGGCAGAGCACGGGAGGGCGCGGCGGAACGGTTGCGGACACCGCGGCTGTGGCCGCCTCGGCCGGCGCGCCGGCGAACTCGAGGAGAGCGGCCCGGACGAGGTCCGTGGAATAGGCATAGCGACCGGGCAGGTGGCCGGTCCCCTTGCCGAGGATGGTGACGGAGGGCCGCACCTGATGGGCGAGGGCGCGGAGTTCGCCTTCGAGGAACGGCGTCAGTTCCTCGACCACGAGGATGCGGTCCACCCGGCCGAGGAAGTCCTCGAGCACGATCCGGGGCAGGGGGTGCGTGGCCCCCGCCGCGAGGATGGTGAGACGGGTGGCGAGGGCCGACTCCTCGGCATGGTCGAGGACCAGGTTGATGGGGGGGCCCGCCGCGAGGACTCCGAGCGGCCCGTTCCCGAAGCGCGGGAAGAACGGCGAGCGGGCCAGCCACGCCTCGGCGCGGGCCAGGCGTTCGTCGAGTTCGGCCCGCATCCGGCGGGCGTTCACCGGAATGGGGGTCAGTTCGGCCGGGCGGCGACGGAAGGCCGGCGCGGCGGCCCTCGGCCGGACCGAGCCGATGGGCACCACGCCCCGGACGTGGCCGACCTGGGGCGTCGTGCGGAGGATCACCGGCAGGCCCGATTCCTCGGAAAGCTCGAACGCCGTCCGGGTCATGGTCGAGGCCTCGGCGGGTGTCGCGGGCTCCAGGACCGGCAGCCGGTGCATGCGTCCGAGGTGCCGCTGGTCCTGCTCGTTGGGCGAGATCACCATGCCCGGATCGCCGGCGGAGACGATGACCATCCCCGCCTCGACGCCGATATAGGGGATCGTGCCCAGCGGGTCGCCGGCGTACGCGAGGCCGAGGTGCTTCATGTAGCAGAGGGAGCGGGCGCCGGCGGTGGCGGCGCCGAAGGCGGTCTCCAGGGCGATCTTCTCGTTGACGCTCCACTCGAAGATGACCCCGGCCTCCTCGTGGAGGCGGGCGAAGGTGTCTCCGATCTCCGAGGCCGGGGTGCCCGGGTAGCCCGAGACGAAGGCGACGCCGGCCTCGAGGGCGCCGCGGACCACGGCCTCGTTGCCGAGCAGGCACTGGTTCTCTCCGGCCCGGGCGCTGAGCAGTCGATGGTCCACAGCCACTCCGCGACTTGTCGAGCGAACGATTGCTCGAACGATGCTATCAGTCCTCCCCCTCCGTTTCACGTCGCGTCCGGTGCCCGGCGCTTTTTTGTCCCGGCACCCTCCCCGCCCCCGTAACCCGGGAAGAATGACCCAGGGTCGTTTTGCCCGCCCGGGAAGAATGACCCAGGGTCAATCTTCCCGCCCTCAAACGAACGACCGCTCGAAACCGGTTGCCATCGGGTCGATCGAACGGATACGATGGGTTCCTTCCGGAAAGGAGCCCGACATGAAGCCCGGCGAGGCGAAGTACCCGCACCTCTTCAGCCCCTTCACGCTGAAGTCCCTGCACGCGAAGAACCGCATCAAGTACGCCGCCACGGAGACGAACTTCAACCTGGAGGACGGCTTCGTCCACGACCGGGAAGTGGCCTGGATGGAGGCCATCGCCCGGGGCGGGCCGGGGATCGTCACCACCCAGGGCGCCTTCACCGATCCCACCGGCGAGGGCAAGGGCTACGTCGGGATGATGGGCATCTACGACGACAAGTTCATCCCCGGGCTCCGGCGCATCGCCTCCGTGATCCACAAGCACGGGGCGGCGGCCATCCTGCAGCTCATGGACTGCGGGCGCGTCGGCGGCATCCACCTCGACTACACGGTGGGGCCGTCCGTGGTGCCCCAGCGGATCCCGCGGTTCCGCGAGCCCCGCGAGATGACGATCGAGCAGATCGAGCAGGTCGTGCAGAACAACCACGACGGCGCGCGCCGCGTCGTGGAGGCCGGCTACGACGGGGTGGAGATCTCGGGGATCGTCGGCTACCTCGTCTCGAACTTCAACTCCTCCTACACCAACCGCCG
>JALOQY010000368.1 GCA_025459285.1 Planctomycetota bacterium
GAGCACGCCCGGTGCGTGTTCGGCGTCTACTGCGCTTCGCGCTGGCGGCTGTCCCACGGCCTCGCGATCTACGGCCCGCCCCGCGGGGACCTGCTGCGGCCGGAGTACCGCGAGACCGCCTTCGCCCGCCGCGGGCCGTGGCTCGCGCTGCTCGATCGCATGCACGCCGAGCAGAAGCGCGCAGAGGCCCCGCCGGCGGTCACCGCCGTCCGGATCCTCGACTCCGCGGGGCGCGAGAACGCCGTGGTGGAGGGGATGAACGGCGGTCGCATCGAGTTCACGGTGGAGGGCCGCAACATCCTCTGGGTGCTGGGGCAGCAGGTGAAGCGCCTGCGCGAACCCGAGGGGATGGCCGTGATGTTCCGAACCTTCATCGTGGACCATCGCTACGAGAAGCGCCGGGCGGAGACGGCCGCGGACCTCGTGGATCTGCTCATGCCCGAGTACCTCGACGGCGCGAACCCCATGGCGAAGGAGGTGGGGGGCCTCTCCTTCAAGATCACCGATGGCCGGAACCTCCTCGAGGCGACGGTCGACTACTCCGATCCCTCCGACCTGTTCCATGCGAAGGTCCCGGCCCTCTATGCGCACCCCGCCGAGGGGAAGTGCATGGCGAACATCATCTTCGACATCAACTGGACGAGGGCGGTGGCCGTGATCGGGCTGATTCCGACGCCGGGCGGCGGCATGCAGCCCAAGATGATCGACCCGAATCCGGAAGCCGAAATCACACTGCTCTACGAGGTGATGACCCCTGACGGCAAGACGACGCTGGCCCCCACCGGCACACTGAAGTGGGGCACCGGGCTCTCCCTGGTGCCGGTCTTCCAGGAGCCCGGGCACTACGGGATGATCATCGGGGCGGAATCGATCGAGGGCTTCGGAGTCAGCCGCCTCGTGGCTTACGAGCAGAAGAGCTCGCCGGAGTTCGAGAACCTCGTGCGGCAGGGCGGCCGGTTCACGCCGAACGACCTGGTGGGCAAGTGGACGGTCACCACGGGCAGGATCGACCCGGCCACGCAGAAACTGACGTTCGTGCCGGCGGGCCTCGGGATCGAGTACTTCCTCGATCCCGCGGAACCGAAGGTGCTGCGGTACAAGTTCGAGTCGGACGCCGGCGAGGAGGTGCTCTCGGGGATCGTCTTCATCGACGACCGGGGCGCGCCGAGCCTCGTCTACTTCCGGCAGGAGCCGGGCGCCGGCTGGATCCGGACCGAGTTCCACGTGGCGTTCCACGTGCCGGAGGGGAACGAGGACGCCTTCCTCCTGAAGGACGTCTTCACCGGCTATGTCCTCCGCATCGTCCGGCCGGGCCGGGGTCCCGCACCCCCGCCCGTCCCGCCGCCGGCGCCCCCGCCCCCTCCCGGCGGCGGCGGCCTCGACGGCACGTGGCGCACGGCGGACGGGCAGTTCGCCATCGTCATGCGGAGCGGCCAGTACCAGGCGTACATGGGCGGCGCGATGGTGGATGCCGGCGTGTACCAGGTCAGCGCCGACACGATCCGGGCACGCAACAACCTCGGCACCACGGAGGACATCCGGTACGTCCTCAAGGGCAACTCCCTCACCCTCACCTACAGCAACGGGACGGTCCTGGAGTTGCAGCGCGTCCAGTAGGGCCCGGTTGGTCGGCGCGGGGCAGTCCCGTCGGGCCCCGCGCCGCGGGAGCCGCGCCGGACAGGAGGATTGCCGGCATTCAAGGGCCCGAGTTCCTGCGGCCCCTTCACGGGCCGAACCGATGGCCAGGGCTCTCCGCGGTTCAGCGGGCGCGCGGCCGGCGCGGGGGCCGCCAGCTCTCCACGCGGAGACCGGGGACCCGGCGGAACTCGCGCTCGTTGCCCGTGACCAGCGTCAGGTCCCGGGAGAGGAGCAGGGCCGCGAGGTTCCGGGTCGGGTCGCTGCTCAGCGCGATGCCGCACCGGAGTTCCGCGCACCATCGCGCACCCCGCGCGCCCGCGACAGGGCCGGCTCGAACGGGTACAATCCGTCGATGAGAGCGGGTGGGCGAAATCGGCAGCGGCTGACGGTGGTGCTCGCGTTCCTCCTCCTCGTCGGCCTGGGGCCGCCCGGCGTCGCGCAGGACGCGGAAGAGGAGCCGGAAGCCCCGAAGCCCGCGCCGTCCATCGCGCCCCACGTCCCCCTCGACGTCGGCGCGAACCGGCCCCGTCCGGCGGCGAGCTACCGGCGAGTCGAGGCGCTGATCGCGGACCTGGCGAAGCTCGACGACTGGCGTGACGGGATCTCCCTCTCCTCCGGAGGGGGTGTCGGCTTCGACCCTCATGGGACCGATCAGGAAGTCCCCGAAGGACACCCCGGGCACGAGGCATTCACGGCACTCGTGGCCCTCGGGGCCGAGGCGATCTCCGCGCTCCTCGTCCATCTCGACGACGAGAGGGAGACGGAGCTCACGGTCGGGCACAGCGGCTGGTGGGGCGGCATGTGGTGCCAGACGGAGGTGGACGCGAACGCCGCGATGCCCGCCGAACTCGCGGCGATCCGCGCCGCCTTCCCCGGCGGCTGGCCGGACGATCCGGCCTGCGGGGAGGCCCGGTGGGAGCGGATGCAGCTGCCGGTGTTCCGGCACGCCGTGACCATCGGCGACTGCTGCTTCGCCATCCTCGGCCAGATCGTGAACCGCGTCTACGAAGCGGTCCGCTACCAGCCGACGTCATGCTTCGTCGTGAACAGCCCGACCCGCGATCCGCGGATCGCGCGGGCGGTGCGACTCCAGTGGGAGGGGAGGGACCCGCGGGTCGAACTGGCCCGGCGGCTCGCGGACGACCTCTTCACCGCGCCCGCCGGGGACGACCGGAGCGAGATGGGTGACCGCCAGGCCGGCGCGGCGGAGCGTCTCCTCACCTGGTTCCCCGAAGCCTCGGAGGGGTGGATCGTGGCGATGGTCGACGCGGTCGATGGTCCGGGTGTCGCCGGGACGGAGCCCGCGTGCCAGCCCGCGTACGAGATTCTCCGGCGCCTCGGCTGGTGCGACCGGCCGGCGATCCGGGCGGCCTGCCTCCGTCTCGCGCTCCGCACGGACTCCCCATACACGCTCCACCGCGTGCTCGACGCGATCGACCCTGCCGCCGACGAAGCCCTCCACGCGAGGCTCGTCGGGTTTCTGGCCGGAACGACGGGTGCCTTCGGCGAGAGCGGCTGGGTCGGGTGTTTCCTCCGGGCCATCAGGGACCGGTGGCCGGAGCGGTACGAAGCCGCCCTCGTCGCCCAGTTGAAGCGGACCCTCAGCGACGTGCAGGTCGTGGCGGAGCAGGTCTACCGGGACGGGACCCTGCTGCCCGTGGCCGCGTGGCGGCCGATGCTGGTCAGCGATGTGAAGGCCGTTCCCTGGACATCGGGCGGGAAGCATCCCCTCGAGCGCCTCCGCCTGTGCGACGTGGCGGCGCGGGAGATCGCCCGCCAGCGGCCCGACCTTCCCTTCGACGAGAGCGCCGACGAGACGACCCGGGACGCCAGGATCCAGGCGATGAGAACCGTTCTCGATGCGGAGGGTCGCCGATGAGACGCCTGGCGCTCATCCTCCTCCTCGTCGCGTTCAGCGGCCCCGCGGCCCGCTCCGCGCCGCGGCCGGGAGGCCGGCTCGAAGGGCGGGTGCTCGCCGCGGGCGCGCCGGTGGCCGGCGCCGGCGTGGACCTCTACCGGCTCTCCGGCGGACTCTCCGCCGTCGCGCTCTGGTCCGACGACTCGGAGTGGGTCCATCCCGAACGCGAGCTCGAGACGCCGATCCCCCCGGGGCCGCCGCTCGCGCGGGTCGAGGCGGACGCCGCGGGGCGCTTCTCGTTCTTTGGCCTCGCGCCCGGCCGCTATGCCGTACTCGCCACGGGCCTCGGCGGAGCGCGCGGGTACCGGCACCCGGCGCTCCATACCGCGGACGCCAGCGCGGACCTGACCGTGGAACTGGCCGGCGGCGGGCCCCACGCCCTCGCCGGAACCGCGCGCCTCCGCGACGGGCGGCCGTTCCGCGGCATCCTCGTGTTCTGGAGGGGCTGGCCGGAATGGCCGGAAACCGACACCGGGGTCGAGGGGTTCGTGATCCCGGATGCGCAGGGTCGGTTTTCAGCTTCCGGCCTCTACCGGGGGCTCTGTCGGATCGCCGCCGTCGATCCCGGCACCTTCCGGGTCGACCTCGGCACGGTCCTCCTCCCGCGCGACGCGCCCCTCGACCTCGTCGTCGACGAGCGGCTCATGGAGTCGCGCGGGATCGTCCTCGACCCGCACGGCCGGCCGGCGTCGGGCGTCCTCGTCCTCGCGCGAGGCGACGGGTCCGACTACGGAGGGTGGGATGACGCGACGGTCGCCGCGGGCGCGCGGACCGACGCCGCGGGGCGCTTCTGCCTGTCCGGTCCCCTCGCGCCGGAGTTCCGCGTCGTCGATCCGGAGCGCTGGCTCCCGGCGGCGCAGATGCACGGGAAGTCGGCCGACGGGATCCTCCTCGTCGTCCACCCGCGGCCGATCGTCCGAGGGATCGTCCGAAGCGCGGCGGACGGGATGCTTCTGCCGTGCGTCCCGGTCGTCGCGGTGCCCGCGGAGCGCTCCCTGGAGCCCGCGCGCGCCGTCCTCACCGACGCGCAGGGCCGGTTCGCCCTCGCCGCGCCCGCTCTAGAGGTCACCCTCGCG
>JALOQY010000369.1 GCA_025459285.1 Planctomycetota bacterium
CTCTCCACCGGCCTCTTCATCTGCGGGGACCACCGCGACACCGGCTCCATCCAGGGCGCGCTCGCCTCCGGTCGGCGCGCCGCCGAGGCCGCCCTCGCTTCGCTCGACGGGAGGAACCCATGACCGACTCCGTCCATCTCGTCTTCGGCGCCACGAGCGGCATGGCCCCGGCCCTCGCGAGGCGCCTGCTGGCTGCCGGTGCCAGGCTGGTCCTCGCCGCCCGCAGACCCGAGGCCCTCGCCGGCCTCGCCGCCGAAACAGGCGCCCGTCTCCTCGCCGTGGACGCCCGGGACTTCGACGCCGTGCGTGCGGCGGCGGAGGAGACGGCGCGCGAGGAGGGCCGGCTCGACGGGATGGTCAACCTGGCGGGATCACTCCTCCTGAAGCCCGCCCATCTCACCTCCGCCGATGAGTACCGCGCGGTCCTCGACGCGAACCTCACGACCGCCTTCGCCGTGGTCCGCGCCGCTGGCACGGTGCTGCGCAAAACCGGGGGCGCGGTGGTCCTCATCTCCTCCGCCGCGGCACGGATCGGCTTCGCCAACCACGAGGCCATCGCCGCAGCGAAGGCCGGGGTGCAGGGACTGGTCCTGTCCGCCGCGGCCAGCTACGGGGCCGCCCGCATCCGTATCAACGCCGTGGCGCCGGGCCTCGTTCGCACGCCGCTCTCCGCCCGCCTCGTCGGCACGAAGGAGGGTGAGGATCGTTCCGCCGCGATGCACGCGATCGGCAGGATCGGCGAGCCGGACGACGTCGCCGCCGCCATCGCCTGGCTCCTCGACCCCGCGCAGGGCTTCGTCACCGGGCAGGTCCTCGGGGTCGACGGCGGTCTCGGCGTCGTCCGCTCCCGCTGATCCCCTCGCCTGAGCGACCCGTCAGGGCGACAGTCCCGGAGGAAGCTGGGAGCCGACCGTCCGAGACGCTACTCTCCGCCCGGCACAGGGGCTCCCGACGACATGATTGACGACACCCGGAGAACAGAGCGGATCCTCGGTATCTCCGTTCTCGGTCTTCTCATCCTCGGCTGCCTCGCCGTCCTGTGGCCGTTCGTCTCGGCGATCCTGTGGGCCATGGTGCTGAGCTTCTCCACCTGGCCGGTCTACCGGCGGCTCCTCGGCTTCGTGCGCGGCCGCCGTATCCTCGCCTCGCTCCTGATGACTCTCCTCATCTCGGTCGTCGTCCTCCTGCCCTTCGTGATCGCCGGCCTCGCGCTCGCCGACGACGTGAGGGCCCTGGCCGCCGCGACGCGGAAACTCCTTGGCGAAGGCCCCCCACCGCCGCCCGCGTGGCTGTCCTCGATCCCCCTGATCGGCGACGCCGCCGCGGAGTACTGGGCCGAGCTGATCACGGACACCGCGAAGTTCCGGCAGGAGGCGCAGAGGTTCATCGAGCCGGTCAGTTCCTGGGCCCTCGGCACCGGCATCAAGCTGGGCCGTGGCATCCTGGAGCTGGGACTCAGCGTCCTCGTCGCGTTCTTCCTCTTCCGCGACGGCCCGGCACTGATCACACGGATCCGTGCCGCCGCCGAACGCCTCGCCGGCACGCGCGGTGCGCGGCTTCTGGAGGTCGCGAGTAAGACCGTCCGCGCCGTCGTCTACGGGGTCCTCGGCACCGCGCTGGTGCAGGGCATGGTCGCGGGCACCGGCTTCTTCATCGCCGGGATACCGGGGCCGCTCCTGCTCGCGCTCCTGACCTTCTTCCTCTCCGCCGTGACGCCCTTCGGCCCCCCGCTCGTCTGGATCCCCGCCTCGCTCTGGCTGTTCCAGCGGGGTCTCGTGGGCTGGGGCCTGTTCATGGTCATCTGGGGGATGATGGTGAGCACGATCGACAACCTGGTGCGCCCCCTCCTCATCAGCCAGGAGATCGATCTCCCCTTCATCTTCGTGTTCCTCGGCGTGCTCGGAGGACTCCTCGCCTTCGGGTTCATCGGGATCTTCCTCGGCCCCACTCTCCTCGCCGTCGGCTACAAACTGGTCGAGGAGTGGATCACGACGCGGGCCGAGGCGGCCGCGGCGGCGGAGCAGCGGGATTGAGCGGAATCGGACAGACAGGGAGTCCGGGAGGCTCGATGGCGAACTGCGTCACCTGCGGGCAGGAGAATGTGGCCGGAAGCACCTACTGCAACCGGTGCGGCAAGCCGCTCGCCTCCGGCGAAGGTCCGGGCGCCACGCGCAAGCCCACGGACCCGAGTGACCGGATCCTGGTCTCCCGGGACCACACGGGCGAGGTCTCCGTGGAAAAGGTCCGTCCCCCGGGTCGGTTTTTCCGCCAGACCTGTCCGTGGTGCGGACGGTCGGTGAAGGTCCCGGAGGGTGCCCGGTCGTGCCCCTTCTGCGCGAAGGGCCTCGATCGCTCCGCGGCGGACCTCGCGGGCGACCCGGCGCTCGCCTCCCCGGAGCCCCGCGACCCCTCTCGCCCCGGAGCGGTCCTGAAGCACGCCCTCCCCACCGGCGACGAGAGGCGGATCGCACTACGGTTCGCGCGGTGCGTCGTCGGCCGCACCCAGGGCGTCCCGCCAGAACTGGTCTTCCCTTCCGACCTCTACCTGTCCCCCTGCCACGGGGAGTTCGCCTTCGACGGCGACCGCGTCCGGGTGCGGGACCGGGGCAGCGCGAACGGCACCTACATCCGGATCCGGGAGCCCTGGCCACTCGAGGACGGCATGCGCCTCCTGATGGGCGAGCAGGTTTTCCGGTTCGAGGCGATCCCCTTCGACACCCTGCCCGACGCCGCGGCCGGCGAGGGGACCATGCCACTCGGCAGCGGGCTCGAGCGCTCCGCCGCGAAGCTGGTCAAGCTGCTCGCGGACGGGGGCGACGGCCCGGAGTTCCACCTCGGGGCCCGAACCCGGGTGTTCGGGCGGGAAACTGGCCATTACACGTTTCCCGACGACCCCATGATGAGCCAGCGCCACGCTGCCATCGAGGAGCGGGAAGGGCGATTCTGGCTCACGGACCTCGGCAGCACGAACGGTACGATGGCGCAGGTCCGCGACATCGTCCTCATGCCCGGCGACGTCGTCCGGATGGGCAGCCAGCGGTTCCGCATCGAGTACGGGGCCGCACGCCGGACGTGAAGGGAGGACGTGCACCGTGACCAGCAGATTCGCCCTGAGGATCGCCACCGGAGAGCGTCGGGGTGAGGCCGTGCTCCGCGGCCCGGTCCACCTCGTGAACCGCGACCGCATCCGCCTCGGGGACCACGTGTTCAGCTTCGAGATCGTCCCGGACACGGAGGGGGCGCGCCCCAACGTCACGAAGGTCTTCACCGACCCCACGACCGAGGTGATCGGGACGAGGGGGAACCGGGTCCGCGCGCGACTCGTCACCCACCTCGCGACCGGTCACCGCGGCAAGGAGTACTCCATCGGCGGGCGGGCCATCGTGCTCGGGCGCGGCAAGGGAACGCACAACTTCATGGCCGACTCGGACATCTCTCCCCGCCACGCGAAGATCGCTCCGGAGCCCGGCGGGGGCTTCGTCCTCACCGACCTCGACAGCGCCACCGGTACCTGGCACCAGACCCGCGAGCGCGTCACGCTCGAGCCGGGCCAGGAACTCCTGATCGGCCGGCAGCGGCTGGAGGTCGCCCAGCAAGCCTGACTCGCCGGACCGCCGGCCGGCCGGGGCTTGATCCGGAGCGCCCGGCGAGCGACGATTCCCGTCGATGCGATACCCGTGGCGCCTCCGGGCCGGACCGGCCCTCCTCCTGATGCTCGCCGCCCTCCCCGACGCTCGTCCCGCGCCCGCCCGGGACGACGCGCCGCTGCCCCGCGACGTGAAGGTCGTCTGGGACAGCTCGAAGGCCTGGCGCGAGACCTCTCCCGGCCGGGAGCGCCTCTGCCTCAACGGCCTCTGGCGCTGGCAGCCCGCACCACCCGGGGCCGGGGACCTCCCCGCTGGCGGCTACGGCTTCCTCAAGGTCCCGGGGCCCTGGCCGGGTCTCTCCGACTGGCTGATGAAGGACAGCCAGACGCTCTACCGCCACCCGTCCTTCGCGAGAGTGGACCTGCGCACGGTCACCGCGGCCTTCTGCCAGCGCCGGATCGACGTCCCGGCGACGTGGAGCGGCCGGAGGATCCTCCTGCGGCTCGAAACCTTGAACTCCCTCGCCACCGTGTTCACGGAAGGAACCAGGATCGGTGAGATCTGGTTTCCCGGGGGCGAACTCGACATCACGACGGCGGTGCGACCGGGTCGCACCCACGAGCTCACGCTTCTCGTTGAGGCTCTGCCCCTGAAGGGCGTCATGCTCTCGTATTCCGACACCGCGGCGGCACGGGAGGTCAAGGGGACGGTGCAGCGCCGGGGCCTCTGCGGAGACGTCTTCCTCGAGAGCGTCCCCGAGGGGGCCCGCATCGTCGACGTCCGGGTCTCGACCTCGATCCGCCGCGGCCGGATCGTCATCGACGCGGCGCTCGAGGGCATCGAAGCCGGGCCACGCCGGCTCCTCGCCGCCCGGGTCCTCGAAGGCCGCCGCGTCGTCGCGGAGTTCGCGAGCGAACCGTTCCGGGCCGCCGACCTCACCGGAGGGCGGATCGTCTTCGACGGGCCCTTCGCGCCCGTGCGGCTCTGGGACACCCACACGCCCGGGAACCTGCTCCACCTCGAACTGGCCCTGAAGACGCAAGAAGGCGAAGTGCTCGACACCGCCTTCCCTGTCCGGTTCGGCTTCCGGGAGTTCTCGGTCGACGGGCGCGATTTCCTGCTCAATGGAAAGCGGATCCACCTGATCGCCGTCCCCCTGGACCTCGCGCAGATCGGGGCCGCGACGGCCACCCGCGAGGCGGCCCGGGAGAGCCTTGGCCGCCTGAAGGAGATCGGAGTCAACTTCGTCTACACGCACAACTACGGCTGCGAACCGGGCACCCACCTCGCCTTCGGGGAGATCCTCGACGCGGCGGACGAGGCCGGGATGCTGGTCGGGTTCTCGATGCCGCACTTCGGTCACTACGACTGGACGGCGCCGGACGCCGAGGGGTCGAACGGCTATGCCGCCCATGCCGCGGCCTACGTCCGCGCGGCCGGCAACCATCCATCGGTCGTGGCCTATGCCATGAGCCACAACGCCACCGGTTACGAGGAGGACATGAACCCCGACCTGATGGACGGGGTGAGCGAGCCGCGCGGCGAGTGGTCCCGGCGGGGCGCGGCGCTGGCCCGGCGAGCCGAGACGATCGTCGCGCGACTCGACCCCGACCGTCTGATCTACCACCACTCCTCGGGGAACCTCGGTGCCCTGCACACGGTCAACTTCTACGCCAACTTCGCTCCGGCGCAGGAGCTCTCGGACTGGTTCGAGCACTGGGCGACCGCCGGGCGAAAACCACTGTTCCTCTGCGAGTACGGCTCGCCACTCTCCTTCGACTTCACGATGTACCGCGGCTGGTACCAGGGGAAGCGCGCCTTCGGCAGCGCGCAGGTGCCGTGGGAATTCTGCCTCGCCGAGTGGAGCGCGCTCGTGAAGGGCGACCGGGCCTTCGGTCTCTCGGAGCGGGAAAGGGCGAACCTGCGCTGGGAAGCCGCGCAGTACGCGGCGGGCCGGACCTGGCACCGCTGGGACTATCCCACGGAGGTGGGCTCCAACCGCTTCTCCGAACGTGACGAGGTGTACGCCGCCTACATCGCCGACAACTGGCGCGCCTTCCGCACCCACGGCCTCTCGGCCTTCTGCCCCTGGGACCACGGCCACTACTGGCGCCCGCGCGATGACGTGGATCGGGGGCGCCGGGAACTGCCCACCGACTGGGAGCACCTCCAGCGACCCGGCTTCTCCCCGGACTTCATCGAAGGACGGTACGAGCGCGTCGACCTCGCCTTCGACTTCGCCGACTGGATCCCCACCGAGGCCGGCACGGCCTTCCGGCGAAACAGCCGCCCGCTCCTGGCGTACCTCGGCGGGAAACCCGGAGCCTTCACGGAGAAGGGTCACTCGTTCCTCCCGGGCGAGACCGTCGTGAAGCAGGTCGTCGTGGTCAACGACTCACGGGAGCCGGTCGTGGCGCGCTGCCGGGTGACCGCCGGGGGGCTCGAGGTCGAGCCTTCGGAGATCGAGTGCATCGTGGCTCCGGGCGACCGCGGGCTCCGGCCGGTGAGCGTTCCCCTTCCCGGCGACCTGCCGCCGGGCCGCCGGGAGATGGTCCTCGCGGTCCGCTTCGACACCGGGGAGACGCAGGAGGACCGACTCGTCCTCGACGTTCTGCCCGCCGCGCCGGCCCCGGCCGCCGGCGGGAGGGTCGCGCTCTTCGATCCGCGGGGAGAGACCGCCGCGCTCCTCGACCGACTCGGCCTCCCGTATCGGCGGGTGAAGGCCGGGTCGGCCCCGGCGGCCGAAGAGGTGCTCGTGGTGGGACGGGGCGCCCTCGCCGCCGCCGGCCCGGGCCCCGACCTCTCCCGCGTCCGGGACGGTCTGCGCGTCCTCGTGTTCGAGCAGTCCGCCGAGGCGCTTCAGGACCGGCTCGGCTTCCGCGTGGCGGAGTACGGCCTGCGCCGCGTCTTCCTCCGGGTCCCCGGCCACCCGCTCCTTGCGGGTGTCGATCCCGACGGGCTTTCGAACTGGCGGGGCGAGGCGACGCTGCTCCCGCCCCGTCTGACGTACGAGAGCCGGCCCGGCAGCGGCCCCGTCGTCCGCTGGTGCGGACTCCCGGTCACCCGCCTCTGGCGATGCGGAAACCGGGGGAACGTGGCCTCGGTGGCGATCGAGAAGCCCGCCTGCGGCGACTTCCTGCCGGTGCTCGACGGCGGCTTCGGCCTCGAGTACTCGCCGCTCCTCGAGTTCCGCGAGGGGCGCGGCCTCGTCCTCTTTTGTCAGCTCGACGTCACCGGCCGTACGGAGACCGACCCCGCCGCCGATCAACTGGTGCGGAACTGCCTGCGCCGAGTGGCGGAATTCGAGCCATCGCCGACGCGGAGGGTGGCTTACGCCGGCGAAGCGGCCGGCTTCGAGCACCTGTCCCGCGCGGGGTACGCCCCGCGGGACTTCGGCCAGGGTGGGCGGTACTCACCCGGAGACCTCTTCGTCCTGGGGCCCGGGGCCGCCAGGGCCGGCCCGCCCTCGTCCTCTCCCCGGTTCGCCCGCTTGAATGGCAATGGCGCCCGGGTTCTCGCGGTGGGCCTCGGGGCGGAGGAGGGCCGGGCGGTCCTTTCGGTGATGCTCGAGACTAGACCGGCGGAACACATCGGGACCATCTTCCCGCCGCCGACGTTCGGCTCGCTCCTCGCCGGGATCGGCCCGGCCGACGTCATGAACCACGACCCGCGCGTCCTCGAACTGGTGACCGGCGGCGCCGAGACCGTGGGGAACGGCGTGCTGGCCGAGGACGTCAAGCGGGGAATCGTCTGGTGCCAGCTCGTCCCGTGGCACTTCGATCCGGCGAAATCGGCGAACCTGAAGCGCACATTCCGCCGCTCGAGCGCCCTCCTCGGCCGGCTCCTCGGGAACCTCGGGGCGGCCGCAGGGACGCCGCTCCTCGCGCGCTTCGCCTCCCCCGCCGCTCCGGACGAGCAACGCTGGCTCTCGGGGCTCTACCTCGACGAACCCGCCGAGTGGGACGACCCCTACCGGTTCTTCCGATGGTGA
>JALOQY010000058.1 GCA_025459285.1 Planctomycetota bacterium
TCCTGTGTCCCCTTGCCAGGGAATGTGAAGAGGGTGGAGCCGTCCTTGCCCGAGTGGACACGCGCTACACCGGCATAGGAGGATGCCATGTGCGCCCCGACCAGTATGTCGGGGAAGCCATCGGCGTTCACGTCACCGGCAGCCGCTACCGAGCGACCGAGTTTCTCTCCGGAGGAAACGCCATTGAGGGTGTGAAGAACCGATGCGTCCGCTCCGGAGTGGATGCGGACCAGCCCCCGGGAATTGGAAGCAAAGTGCGCACCCACGGCAAGATCTTCGGAGCCGTCCCCGTCCACGTCCCCGATCCAGGCGACGGAAGTCCCCATGTTGTCGTTCGCGGCGTCGCCCTTCAGCGTGCGAACCAGCTCCGCCTTGCCGGCCCACGAACCGGCCGCGAAGAGCAGCAGGACGACGACGCCGGACAGAGACTTTCCCAGGATCCGCATGGCTCACTCCTCTCCACGCTTGTCCCGCCCCCCGCGAGACCGCATCATCTTACCGCAGAGGCCCTTCGGGTTCCACGGCGGTGTCGCGGCCGGCGAACGGCTCAGGGCTCCACGGTGTCATGGTCTCCAGATCAGGTCGAGGATGTCGGTCGTCTGGTCGGAGGTCAGGTTCGTGGCCCCGGACCCGCTCGAGGTGATCCGGTAGATGTCCATCGGGTAGGGGAACGTGCCGGAGAAGTCCGCCCAGATGTAGGCAAGGTACGTGGCGTTCGGCGACCACCGGGGCTGCACGATCCGCTTGTTCTGCGTCCAGTTCTTGTTCGTCAGGGTGGCCAGCGTGGTCGCCGCGCTGCCATCGGGCTTGATCGACACGATCTTCCAGTAGCCCGCGCCGGAGGTGGTGAAGGCGATCCGGTCGGCGGAGGACCAGGACGGCAGCGTGCCGTTCGAGTACACCTTCGCCGCGTCGGCGAGGCCCGGAGTGGCGACCCAGAGGTCCCGGACGGTGCCGGGGCATGGGGCATAGACGATCTGCTCGCCGTCCGGAGACCAGTCGCAGGGCGTGTTCAGACACCCCGGGCTGTCGCCCTCCGCGGGCTCGGGGTAGATCGCGACGGGCACGTCATCGAGCAGCGCCGGCGTCGCCGGCGTCCAGTCGCTCGAGTCGGCGCAAATGTCCGTCCAGTCGTCGGCGCTCAAGTACGCGACGTAGTAGCCGAAGCCCGTGACCGTCTCGCTGCCGGAGGTCGTCACGTCCCACGTCCAGCCGGGGAAGTAGACCTTCCCGTCCGCCGCACCGGAGTCGGCCGCCCACCCGAAGGTCCAGAATCGGTCGAGGAAGTAGCCGTCCTGGTTGTCGAACTCGACGAGCATCGAATTGCCGTCGGCGTCCACCCACGTCGAATCGGTGATCTGCACCGAGATCTGCCCGTCCTCGCGGGTGGCGAAGAGCTCGTGGCGATCGTAGCCGTCCGGGTAGGTGCCACTGACCGCCTCCATTGTCAGGAACCAGCGCTTCCCGTCGTGGAGCGCCTGGCTCGGAACGCCTTTCACCGAGAGCTTCGTCTTGCCCGAGCCTTCGGGCTTCATGCTCCACACGTCGAGGCTGTACTCCCGGTAGTAGATCGTCCCGGTGTCCACCTGCGCCGGGGGCGGCTTCGGCGCCGCCATCAGGTCCGCCCCCGCCACGATCGCCAGCGCCACCAACACGCACAGCGCAGGCACGCCCGCAGCCCAAGGTGACGGGCGCGCCCGCGCTGTCCATGAAGCGGGGGAGGCAGATCCTCCCCCGCGTCGGCCACCTTCGGCGGCCTCCCCCGCCTCGCCGCCTGCGGCGGGCGCCTGCGGCGCACGCTCTCGCGAAATCTGCGCACGGCTCGGAAATTCGAAGGGTGTGTAGCACAGCCACATTCGTTCCCGTCTCATGGATCCTCCTCCACGTGTCTCCGGGATGGCGGAGGGGGGACCCGGGTGCCGTCGAGGCACGCCCGTGCGGGTTCCGTCGGCCCCCCGACCATCCCTCCATGGAGATGAGTGCCGTCCGCGGCCCCGTGTTCGGAAAACTCAGGGGTTCGCCGCCCAGGCCGACTCGATTTCCCGATGGAGGCGGACGTTCCTCCGCATCGGCTCGCGCCGCTCCGAAGGGGCCCGGTCCACGAGGCGGTCGAGCAGGCGCTTCGCTTCCGCGAGGTCAGAGGGGTCGCGCGAAAGGGTCCACAGGTCGAACCACGCGGCCATGGCGTCCCGGACCCCCAGCCGGTCGAGGTGGCGAACGAGGAGTTCCTTCGCCTCCCGCATGCCGGACCCGCCGTCGAGGAGGGCCCGCTCGATGGCCACCCGCACCCGGAGCGACGCCGGCCCGTCCGCCCCGGCGAGGCCCGCGGCCTCGTCGAGGAGCCGGCGGGCTTCCTCCGTGCCTCCGGCCTGCCGCCGCAGCGTGGCGAGGGTGAGGAGGGTGCCGGCGAGCGCCTCGCCAAGCCCCCGCTCCCGCCGGATCGCCGCGCACGCCTCGAGGTGCAGGGCCGCCTCCTCCCGCTCGCCCCGCTCCGCGCACAGGCCGGCGAGCCGGGAGAGCGCCTGGGCCTCCTGGGGCCGCGCGCCCGCCTCCCGGGCGATGGCGAGTCCCTCCCGGACATCCCGCAGCGCCTCCTCCACGGCTCCCATCTCGGCGAGGGTGCCTCCCCGCTCGGCCAGCGCATAAGCTTCGCCTTCCCGGAAGCGGATGGCGAGGAAGAGGGCGAGCATTCGCTCCACGGTGGCGAGGGACTCCGCCGGTTCACCCCTCGCGGCCTGCACGAGGGCCAGGCTTCCCTCGACGCTCGCCTCGTTCCACCGGTCGCCGACCTCGCGGGACAGGGCGATCGCCCGCTCGATGGCCTCCCCGGCCTCGGCGTGGCGCTCCTCGACCAGAAGCAGGTGGCCCACGCCCCCGGCCGCCGAGGCCTCGAACTGCCGGTAGCCGATCTCCCGCGCGAGGCCGAGGCCGCGCTGGAAGTGATCCAGGGCCTCGGCGCGGCGGCCGCACGTGAGGTGGATCTGGCCGATATTCACCAGCGCCCCGGACTCGTTATCCCGCTGCCCGCGGGCCCGGAACGCGGCGAGGGCCTGCTCCTGGCAGGCCAGGGCCTCCTCGACGCGCCCGAGGTTGAGGAGGACGTTCCCCATGCTGCCCAGCGCCGCCGCCTCGACCTCCGGGTTCCCGCCCTCCCGGGCGAGGGCGAGACAGCGCTCGTACGACTCCCGGGCTTCCTCCGGCCGGCCGAGGAAGATGAAGACGTTCCCCAGGTTCAGGTGGAGCGACGTCTCGTTGAACCTGAGCCCGTACTCGCGGGCGACCTCGATGGCCCGCCCGAGCAGCGCGATCGCCTCGTCGAGCCGTCCGACGGCGGTCAGGGCCGCGCCGAGGAAGCCCAGCGAACGGGTCTCCGCCAATCGGTCGCCGGTCTTCACGGCGAGATCGAGGGCCTCGCGCAGCGCGGCCTCCTGCGGCGCGCGACGACCGAGCAGGCCGAGGCGGCCGGCCAGTCTCACGAGCGCGAAGCCGCGCTGCTCGGGAGTCAGCAGGTCGGGGACCGCGAGGGCGCGTTCGGCCAGTCGAATCGCCGCCTCGTTCTGCCAGGTCCGCTCGAGGTGCGAGAATCCCCCGTCGAGGTACCGGACGGCCCGCGGCCCCCGGCCTCCTTCGAGGAAGTGCGCGGCAAGGGAGGCGCACAGCGCGCCGTCGAGGGACTTCGGATCCCGGTCCGCCGCGCCGGCGAGACTCTCGAGAGCCTCGGCCACCAGGGCGTGGTACTCCTCCCGGAGCGCGGGGAGGAGGCGGGCGTAGATCACCTCCTGGACCTGGTGATGATCGAAGCGGAGACGGCGTCCCGCGGAGCGCACGAGGCCCGAGCGCCGCTCGATATCGGCGAGGGTCTGGAGCACCGAGACCACGGGCCGGTCCAGCACCTTCGCGATGAGCCGGCCGTCGAACTCGTACCCCGCGACGCTCGCGGCGTCGAGGACCGCGCGGTCCTCCCGGCCGAGATCGCGCAGGCGCGCTTCCACCAGCCCGGTGACGGTGGGCGGCACCTCGATCGCCTCGATCACCTTCGACTCGATCCAGGAGCCGTCGAGGGTCTGAGTGATGAACTGACCCTCCTTGAGCCCCCGGATCATCTCGAAGATGAAGAAGGGGATCCCGTCCGACGCGAGGGCGATCCGCGCCCCCAGCTTGTCGGCCAGGTGCGGACTGCGGAACGCGTCCTCGAGGAGGAGCACGACCTGCCGGGCACCGAGCCGTGAAGGCGACCGCCGCCGGAAACCGGCGATCTGGGCGAAGTGCGCGACCTCCTGCGGAGGCACACCGCCCGGACGCGTGGTGAGGAGGAGCATGACACGGTGCGACTCCAGGGACCGCGCGAGCGCAAGCAGGGCCCTCCGGGCATCGACATCCGCGAAGTGCAGGTCCTCCACCACCCACAGGAGCGGCTTCTCGGCCGCGAGGCCCTGCATCAGGTTGACGAGGACCGTGTGGAGCGCCTCCCCCGTGAGTCCCGGCGATCCCTCCGGCGGGGCCTCCCGTTTCAGGAAGGCCGCGAACGCGGGGACCAGAGTCGGGGTCGCGCGGAGGTACGGGCGGAGCGATTCGGCGAGGTCGAAAGGCCCGAACTTCCCGAGGATCGCGTCCGAGAGCCCCCCCATGCCGCCGGTCGGGGCGTAGGAGCCGTACAGGACGTGGGCGTCCCCGGTGCCGAGGGCCCGGAGGAACTCGTCCACGAGCCGGCTCTTCCCGATCCCCGCTTCGCCCTCCACGAGGATCGTCGAGCCGCCACCTTCCTTCGCCTTCGCCCACAGGTCGCGCAGCTGCTCGACGTCCTCCTCCCGCCCGAAGAGCCTCGTCTCCCGGCGGACCGGCACGCGCGGCGGGGCGGCCCGCTGCTGGAGCTTCGCCGCCTCCCGCTCTCCCCACCACCCCGACCGCTCCGCCGCGTCGAGAACGCCTGCCAGGTCGTCCGCCGAGGGGAACCGGTTCGCCGGGTCCTTGGCGAGCAGCGTCCGGACGACCTCGGAGAGGAACGGCGACAGGTCCGGGTCCACCTCGGTGAGCGCCGGAGGTCTCTCCAGGAGGTGCGCCCGCACGACCGCCGCCGAGTCCTCCCCCCGGAACGGGTTCTGCCCAGTGGCGAGTTCGTGGAGAACCACGCCGAGGGCGTACAGGTCCGCGGCCGGCCCGACCGTCCCCCGCGCGAGTTGCTCCGGAGCGGCGTACAGGAGCGACCCCGCGAACTGACCCTCCTGCGTGAGCGCGACGCTCGCGTCCAGGAGCCGGGCCACCCCGAGGTCCATGATCCGCACCCGGTGGTCGTTCGTGATCAGGACATTCTCCGGCTTCACGTCCCGGTGCACCACCCCCGCCGCGTGGATGGCGGAGAGGCCGCGCGCCACCTGCCTTCCGATCTCGCGGACGAGCGCCTCCGGCACCGTCCCCAGGTCATCGAGCAGAGTCCGGAGGGTCCGTCCCTCCACGTACTCCATCACCAGGAAGCACCACGGGACCCCTTCGACCACCAGCAGGTCCACTCCTCTCGTTCGCACCACGTTGGGGTGAGCGACGCGCCGTCCGGCCTCCGCCTCTCGTTCGAAGCGCCCGAAGAATCCCTGCCGCGTGAGGAGGTGGGGATGCACCACCTTCAGCGCCACGCGCTCCCTGCCGTCCTCCTCGGCCAGGTAGACCGTCCCCATGGCCCCCGAGCCGAGCGCCCGAAGCAGCCGGTACGGCCCGATCCGCGCGATCGACTCCGCCTCGGGCATACCCCCCCCCGATCGACGCTACGAGCCCCCGGCGCCCTCTCCGGAGTCGAGCGTCTTCGCCATCGTCTTCAGTGCCTTCTCGAAGAGCCTGTACGCGGCTGCCCGGTCCGCGAGCCCCATCTCCCGCGCGACGGCATCGAACGAGAGCCCCCGGTACGTGTGGAGTTCCACCGCCAACTTCTCGTCCCCGGGCAGCGTCTCGACCGCCTCGCGGATCCCCGCAGTCAGCTCCCGCCGGACCGCCGCCTGGGTCGGCGAGGTCCACCCCGCGGGCCGGTCGGACGCGGCGTCGAGCGCGCACTCCCGCCCGACGTCCCGCCGGAGTGCCCGGTGGCGGCGGGCTTCCTGGAGGACCTGCCGCTCCGCCACCTGCACGAGCCACCCGACGAACGCCTCCTCGCCCCGCCACTCGAAACCGGCGAGGTCCCCGAGCGCGACGAGGAAGGTCGCCTGGAGCACGTCCTCGCTGTCGACCCGCGCGTGAACCCTCCCCGCGAGGCGCCCGTGGACCTTCGCCCGCAGGAGGTCGCCGTAGCGCCGGGCGATCCCGCCGGCCGCCTCCCGGTCTCCCGCCTTCGCCCTGCGCACCAGCTCTTCGGTGGTCGGCTCTCCCTCCATTCGCCGGACAACCTACCCGATGGCCCTCCGGATGTCCACCGTCAGGAAGCCCGCGGCGAGGGCGGCGCCCGTGCCGTGCCGCAGACCCTCGCGATCTTCGGGCCACTCGCCACTTCCGCGAGAGCGAGCGCCGCAGGCGCCCGCCGCCGCGGGCGGCGAGGAGGTGAGGCCGCGTCAGCGGCCGATGCGGGGAGGATCTGCCTCCCCGCTGGTATCCGACAGCGCGGGCAGGCCTGTCGCGATCCGGGTGCGGGCCTGCCCGCGCTGTGGGGCCCACGTACGTCGACGGGAAGACCTCGCGGGCAATCGAGTGGCTCACGGTCGTCCGGCAGGACGGTGCCTTTCGTCCCACGGGCGGCGCGGTGCAGTGCCGCTTCCTCGGGCAGCGCGGGGCGGCGAGCCTGATGGACTTCCGGATGCCCTGACCGCCGGTCGGAGCAAGTCTCCGTGCCGTCACATTGCGGGACATTTCGACGGCACACAGGTCATGGGGGATCCACGACCGGAGCCTGCGGGGATCCGGCATCCGGAACCGGATGCGGGCAGCAGTCCGTCGGCGCAAGCGGAAGCCCCTCGGCGACGGGCAGCCAGGATCGACTCCTTCCCGATCAGCGGTCGCGAGCGCACCACCGGGACCACGCCCGGCCGGCCGTCAGAGGCCGGCGTCGTGGGCGATGTCGCGCATCTCCTCGGCCCCTTCCACGTCCTCCAGGCGCTTGCCCCGGCGGCGGAGTTCCTCGTTCAGGCTCAGCGCCTTGTCCTGCAGGACGGCGTGGGTCTTCTCCGAGCCCCCCACGAGGAGGAAGTTCTCGCCCTTCGTCTGGCGGTAGTGGCCATCCTTCCCGTCGAGCCCGAGCCCGAGGAGGAAGGCGAAACGCCGTCGCTGTTCACGGCCCGGTCCACGTTCGTCGCTCATGGTGACTCCGTGGGGGGATTCTAGCAGACGGCGCGCGCCGGGCGAGGCTAGGATCGGCGGGGATACCGTGGTCGAGCCGATCTACCAGGTCCGGGGGGCGACGAAGGTCTACGCGATGGGCGAGGTCTCCGTGACCGCGCTCGCCGGCGTGGACCTCGAGGTCGCGGCGGGCGAGTGCCTCGTGATCCTCGGTCCCTCCGGCTCCGGCAAGAGCACGCTCCTCCACCTCCTCGGCGGCATGGACCGCCCCACCGGCGGCCGGGTCCTCTTCCGGGACCGGGACCTCTCCGGCGCCTCCGACGAGGAGTTGACCTCCTTCCGCCGCGACCACGTCGGCTTCGTCTTCCAGTTCTACAACCTCGTGCCGAGCCTCACCGCCCTCGAGAACGTCGAGATGGCCACGGAGATCGCCGTGGCCCCGCGCGACCCTCGGGAGATGCTCCGGCTCGTGGGCCTCGAGCACCGCGCCGACCACTTCCCGTCTCAACTCTCCGGCGGCGAGCAGCAGCGCGTGGCCATCGCCCGCGCCGTGGCCAAGGGGCCGGACGTCCTCCTCTGCGACGAGCCCACCGGCGCCCTCGACTATCCCACCGGGAAGATCGTCCTCACGGTCCTCAGGGAGGTGAACCGGACACTCGGCACGACCCTCGTGCTGATCACCCACAACGCCGCCATCGGCGCCATGGGCGACGCCGTCGTCCGCATGCGCTCGGGCCGCATCGTCGAGCGGAGCGTGAACACCGATCCGGCGTCTCCGGAACAGGTCGAGTGGTGAGCACCCTCGGGAAGAAGCTCCGGCGCGATCTCGGGAAGCTCCGTGGCCAGGCGGTCGCCATCGGCCTCATCGTCGCCTGCGGCGTGGCGGCGTGGGTCTGCGTCCTCCATGCCTATCGGGGGCTCCAGGGAACCCGCGACGCCTACTACCGCGAGTACCGGATGGCCGACCTCTTCGCCCATGTGAAGAAGGCCCCCCTCTCGGTCGTCCCGAAGCTCTCGGCGATCCCCGGCGTGCGGCGGGTCCGCGCGCGGATCGCCTTCGACGTGACGATCGACCTGCCGGATGTGCCGGAGCCCTGTCGCGCCCGCGTCCTCTCTCTCCCCGACGTCCGGCAGACGGTGGTGAACGACGTCCACCTGGTTTCCGGATCCTGGTTCAACGGCGACGGCCACCGGGAGGTCATCCTCGGCGACCGGTTCGCGCGCGAGCACCGTCTGAAACCCGGCGACCGCCTCCGCGTGGTGATGAACAACCGCAAGGAGGCGCTGACGATCGTCGCCACCGCCCTCGCCCCGGAGTATGTCTACATGCTCCGCGGCAAGGGCGACATCCTCCCGGATCCGAAGCACTTCACGGTGGTCTGGTTCTCCACGACCTTCGCGGAGTCGGTCTTCGACTTCGAGGACGCCGCGAACGACTTCGCGGCGCTCCTCGACCGGACGGCGATCCTCGATCGGGCGATCGAGGAGTTCGACCTGGCCCTCGACCGCTACGGAGCCTACGGCGCCTACGGCCTGAAGGACCAGCTCAGCAACCGCTTCCTCTCCGACGAGATCGAGAGCCTGAAGGGCACGGCCACGCTCGTCCCCACGGTGTTCCTCGGGGTGGCGGCCTTCGTGCTCCACATGCTGCTCTCGCGCCTCGTCCGGACGCAGCGGACGGAGATCGCCGTCTTCCGCGCCTTCGGCTACCCGACGAGCGCGATCGCCCGGCACTACGTCTCCTTCGCGCTGGTGATCGTCTCCGCCGGGGCCGCCGCCGGCACGGGGATCGGCCTCTGGTTCGCGAAGGTCGTCCTCGCGGACTACGCGCGGTTCTACCAGTTCCCCATGCTCGTCTTCCGCGCGGACCCGGTCGTGATCGCCTCCGGCGTCGGGGTGAGCCTCCTCTTCGCGGTGCTCGGCGCACTCTCCGCGGCCCTCCGGGCGGCCAGGCTCGCGCCCGCCGAGGGGCTCCAGCCGGAGCCGCCGGGCATCTTCCACCGGACCGCCCTGGAGCGCTGGCGGCCGTTCTGGCGACGGATCGGCTTCACCTGGCGCATGGTCTTCCGCAGCGTGTGGCGGTCCCGGCGGCGGGCCGCCGTGACGGTCTTCGGCGTCGCTCTCTCCGGCAGCATCATCCTGCTCGCGCGGTTCTCCTTCGATTCGCTCACCGAGATGATCGATCACTCCCTCCGCGAGGTGAACCGGGAACACGTGCGCGTCACGTTCAACTCGGAGCGCGGGGTCGGCGCGCTCCACGAGCTCAGCGCCCTTCCCGGCGTGCGCGCCGCGGAACCCGAACTCGCCGTGCCCGTCAGCCTCCGGGCCGGCCACCGCGAGCGCCGGTTGGCGATCCTCGGCCTCGATCCGACCGGCGAGCTTCGCACACTGCGCCGGCTCGACGGCACACGCGTCCCGCGCCCGTCCCGGGGCCTCGTCCTCACGCAGAAGCTCGCGGAACTCCTCGGTGTCGGACGGGGGGATGTCGTCGAGGTGAAGGTCCTCGACGGCCGGCGGCCGGTCTTCCCCGCCGAGATCGAGAGCGTCGTCGACGAGTATCTCGGCGCGCTGGCCTTCGCCGACCGGCACTGGCTCGGCCGGCGGATCGGCGAGGAGGACGCCCTGAACGGCGCCCGGCTCTCCGTGGACGGCGCGGCGCGCGCGGAGCTGACCGCGAAGCTGAAGAACCTGCCGGCGGTCGAGTCCGTCATCTTCAAGGACCAGACGCGCGCCGTCTTCCATGAGACCCTCATGTCCTCCATGGGCATCATGACCTTCGTGCTCGGGTCCTTCGCCGGGACCATCGCCTTCGGCGTGATCTACAACGCCTCGCGCATCGCGCTCTCGGAGAAGGAGCGGAGCCTCGCCACTCTCCGGGTGCTCGGTTTCACGCGCCGGGAGGTGGGAGCCGTCGTGCGGAGCGAGAACCTGCTCCTCGCGCTCCTCGCGATCCCGCTCGGCATCGGCCTCGGGATCGTCTTCTCGATCGCCCTCGCGAGGGTGTACGACAATGACCTCTATCGCTTCCCGGTGTACTTCCGGCCGGCGGCCCTGCTGCTCACGGCGGCCGCGGTGCTCGTGTTCACCTTCGTCGCGAATCTCGCCGTGGGCCGGCGCCTGAAGCGCCTGGACCTCGTCGAGGTGCTGAAGTCGAGGGAATAGACGATGACGATCCGCCCGCGAAAGCTGCTGCTGCCTGCCGCGATCGTCCTCGCGCTGGCCGCGCTCGCGTGGTGGTCGGCGGCGCGGCCGGTGCTCGTGGACCTGGGCACGGTCGCCCGGGGGGACGTGCGGGAAACCGTGGAGGAGGAGGGCCGCACCCGCGTGCGGGAGCGCTTCGAGCTCTCCGCCCCGGTGGACGGGCGCCTCTTCCGGGTCGCGCTCGAGCCGGGCGATCCGGTGATCGCCGGGCAGGTGCTCGCGGAGATCGATCCCCTGTCGCTGGAGTCACGGGTCCGCGAGGCCGAGGCGCGCATCGCCGCCCTCTCCGCCCAGGTGACGGGCGTGGACCGCCGGCGCCCCGACCCGAACGAGATCGAGCGCTCGAAGCTGCAGGAACGCGTCGCCAGTGACGCCGTGGTCGTCGCCGAGCGCGAACTCGCGGAGGCGCAGGCGGCCCACGAGCAGGCGCGGCGGGAGGCCTCGCGCGCCCGTGACCTCGAGAAACAGAAGACGATCTCCGCCGCGGAGCGCGAGACGGCGGAACTCGCGGAGACACGCGCCGCGGAGACCCTCGCCGCCCGGCAGGCCCTGCTCTCGGTCAGGGGCCTCGAGGTGGCGACCGCCGAACTCACGACGAAGATCCTCGTCGAGTCGGCCCGCGACCTCGACTGGGAGGAGGCGCTCTACCGCGCGCAGACGGACCAGGTGCGCGCCGGACTCGAGGTCCTCCGCGACGATCTGCGTCGCGCGGAGATGGTGGCCCCGGTGTCCGGTGTCATCCTCGACCGCTACCGGGAGAGCGAGGCGGTCCTCTCCGCGGGCACGCCGGTCCTCGCCGTGGGCAGCCTCGCGGACCTCGAGGCGGAAGCCGACCTGCTCTCCGAAGATGCGGCGCGGATGCGGCCCGGCATGGCCGCTGAGGTCTTCGGGCGCGCGCTCGGCGATCGCGTGCTTCCCGCCACCGTGAAGCGGATCGAGCCCGGGGCCTTCACGAAGATCTCCTCCCTCGGGGTGGAGCAGCAGCGGGTCCTCGTCGTCTTCTCGTTCGATGCCTCGGGGATGCCGCTCGGGGACCGCTACCGGGTGGACGTGCGGGTGATCTTCGACGGGCGGCGCGACGCGCTCCTCGTCCCGGAGAGCGCCCTCTTCCGCGCCGGGGACGGCTGGCACGCGTTCCGGGTGGAGGGTGGTCGCGCCCGCGCGACGGAGGTCCGGACGGGCCTTCGCGACGGCCGGTTCCGCGAGATCCTCGCCGGCCTCGCCGCCGGCGACGAGGTGATCCTCTACCCCGACGCGGCCCTCAGGGACGGCGCGCGGGTCGAGGGGCGCTGACCGCCCGTCGGCGTCAGCCTCTCGGCGATGGGCGGCCAGGGCGGGAAGAATGACCCAGGGTCAATCTTCCCGGATTTTCGGGGGATTGCACTCGGGGGGGCTCCCGCCTATGATGGGCGACATGCGCCATCCGAATACCTCGCCCGCCCTCGCCTCGAAGTCCCGCCGGACCGCCGCGTTCGCCGTCCTCGCCGGGGTCCTGCTCCTCACGTCCGCCGCCCTCGCCGTCGACGTGATCGTCTTCATCGCGAACTCGGTCGTCGCCTTCAAGTCGCAGGTCGACCTCCGGATCGCCGCCATCGGGACTCCCGACACGAAGGAGACCGCGACCGAGCTCAAGTGCCTCGTGAAGGCCTCCGCGGTCCTCGCGGAAGCCGCCGACGAGCTTGCCTCGCTCTCAGCGCCGGAGGGGCTGTTCGAGACCTCCGCTCTCAAGGTCCTCGCGAAGGTCGGGGGGCTCATCGAGAAGTCCGGTTCCGGCGACCCGGGCGTCCAGCTCGGCTTCCAGGCCCTGTTCAACGCCCTCGACGAATGGGGCGAAGCGCTCGACGATCTCTACGGCTCCTACCTTCCCGCCCTCTCGGAGAAGGAGGAGGCGAAGGTCGAGAAACTGGCTCAGAAGTCGAACGATCTCTACGACCAGGCCATGGACCATGCGACGAGCGGACAGCTCGGCAAGGCTACGAAGGCCGGCGCCAAGGCCCTGAGCACCTTCGCGAAGGCCACCGCCCTCGCCCGCCGCTACGCCGACACGTAGCGAGGCCCGACGCGCCCTGCCCGGCTGAGCGGGCGGCACGGTTGATGATCGTCCTGAAGTGGAGTATACTCCTGAATAGTCAGACGGATCAGGAGCATGCTCCCAATGGAGTGGGTCGACATACTGCCGTGGCGGGAGTTCCTGCGGCGGCTGTGGGCCGGCGACATCCTGGTCTGACCCGGAGTCCGGCGCGGACTCGCGGCACGCCCCACGTCAGTGGGCGGCGAGCCAGTTCGGGCCTTCGCCGAGGCCTACGGCGATCGGAACGGCCAGCGTGAGGGCGCCTTCCATCTCGGCGCGGACGAGCGCCCGGGCTGACTCGCGCTCATCCTCCGGCACCTCGAGGACCAGCTCGTCGTGGACCTGGATGATCATGCGCGTCCGCAGCCGCTCGCGCCGGAGCCGCGCGTCGATCCGGATCATCGCCACCTTGATGAGGTCGGCGGCCGTCCCCTGGATCGGCGTGTTGATGGCGATGTTCTCGGCGTTGGCCTTCACCCTCCCGTCGGCCGAGTTGATCTCGTCCTTCATGTTCCGGCGCCGGCCGAGGAGCGTCTGCACGAACCCCTCCTCACGCGCCTGCCGGCGGCACTCCTCCTGGAACTCCTTCACGCGCGGATAGGTCCGGAAGTAGGCCTCGATGAACTCCCGGGCCTCGGGGAGGCTCATGCCCGTCTGCCGGGAAAGCCGCTGCGGTCCCATGCCGTAGACGATCCCGAAGTTGATCGCCTTGGCCCGCCCGCGCAGTTCCGAGGTCACGAGCTCCGGAGCGAACCCGAAAATCCGCGCCGCGGTGTCGGTATGGATGTCTTTCCCCTCGCGGAACGCGGAGCATAGCGTCTCGTCGCCGGAGAGATGCGCGAGGACCCGGAGCTCGATCTGACTGTAGTCCGCGGAGAAGAGAACCGAGCCCGGCGGCGCGATGAACGCGGTGCGGATCTCCCGGCCCACCTCGGTGCGAATGGGGATGTTCTGGAGATTCGGATCGGTGGCCGACAGCCGGCCGGTCACCGCCACCGCCTGGTGGTAGTTCGCGTGGACCCGCCCCGTTTCGGGGTTCACGAGCGCGGGCAGCGCGTCCACATACGTTCCCTTCAGCTTCACGTACTCGCGGTACTCGAAGATCTTCCTCACGATCGGGTGGTCGGCGTAGGCCTCCAGCGTCTCCTGGTCCGTGGCGTACTGCCCCGACGCGGAGGTCGTCTTCGGCTTTCGCGCCCGCCCCGTCCGCCCCTCGTGGATCTTCAGGGTCTCGAACAGCACCGCCCCGAGCTGGGGCGGCGAGTTCACGTTGAAGGCGACGCCGGCCAGCCGCTGGATCTCGTCCTCCAGCCGCGCGATCTCCCCCGCCATCGTCGTGCTCATCCGCTCGAGCACCGGCAGGTCGAGGAGCACGCCGGCCCGCTCCATCCGCGCAAGCACCTCGACGAGCGGAACTTCGACTTCGCGGTTCAGCCGGTCGAGACCGAGCGCCGCGAGCCGCGGCTCGAAGAGCTCCATGAGCCGCCACGTGACTTCGGCGTCCTCGCAGGCATACTCCGCCACCTTCTCGACAGGGGCGTCGGCCATCGTGATCTGGTCCTTGCCCTTCCCGATGATGTCCGTGGTCGGAATCTTCCGGAGGTTCAGATGGACCATGGCGAGCGCATCGAGGTTGTGCTCGCGGTGCGCGGGGTCGAGCAGGAAGCTCGCCACCATCGTGTCGAAGCACACCGGCCCCGCCTCGAGGCCGGTCCGCCCGAGGACCTTCAGGTCGTACTTGATGTTCTGGCCGGCCTTGCCGATCGCGGGGTCCTCGAGAACCGGTCTCAATCGCCCGAGGATCTCCTCTCGCGGAAGAAACGGCGGGTCCAGGTTCATCGGGACGTAGGTCGCCTCGCCGGCGCGCACCGAGAACGAGAGTCCCACGAGGTCGGCCCGCAGGGGATCGAGGCCGGTCGTCTCCGTATCGAGGACGAACCGCGGCACCGACGAGAGGAGCGCGATCAGCTCCGCGAGTTCCCCCTTGGAGGTCACCGTGCGGTACCGTCGCTCGACGGGCGCCGCCTCGGGCTTGAGCCGCGGGAGAAACGAGTTCAGCTGGTACTCGCGGAACAGGACCACGAGCCGCGCCTCGTCCCGCTTCCCCACTCGCACCGCGTCGAGGTCGAAGACCACGGGTACGTCCGTCCGGATGCGGGCCAGCTCGCGGGAGAGGAGGGCCCGTTCGCGATTCGCGAGAAGCCCCTCCCGGGGCCGCTTCCCCTTCACTTCCGCCGCCCGGTCGAGCAGTGCGTCGAGCGAACCGAACTCCGCGAGCAGGGCCGTAGCCGTCTTCTCCCCGATCCCCGGCACGCCGGGGATGTTGTCGGAGGTGTCCCCGGTGAGGCCGAGGAAGTCCACGACCTGCTCCGGCCCCACACCGAACTTCGCCCGCACCTCCGCGGGCCCCAGCACCTCCGGTTCGCCGCCGCGCGTGAAGACGTTGTAGATCCTCACCCGGTCGGTGACGAGCTGGGTCAGGTCCTTGTCGCCCGTCACCAGCATCACCTCGAGGCCGGCGGCGGCGCCGCGGACCGCGAGCGTGCCGAGCACGTCGTCCGCCTCGTACCCCGGCAGTTCGAAGATCGGGATGCGGAACGCCGCGACGATGTCGTGGATCGCGGGGAGCGACTCCGCCATCTCGTCGGGCATCTTCTGGCGCGTGGCCTTGTATTCCTTGTACCGCTCGTGCCGGAAGGTCGGACCGGGCGGATCGAAGGCCACGCCGATGCGCTCCGGGCGCTCCGTCTCCAGCAGCTTGAAGAGCGTGCTCGTGAAGCCGTAGACCGCCGAGACGTTCCGCCCCTTGCCGTCGAAGAGGGGATTGCGGATGAAGGCGAAGAAGGAGCGGTAGGCGAGCGCCGTTCCGTCGAGGAGGAAGAGCCT
>JALOQY010000370.1 GCA_025459285.1 Planctomycetota bacterium
CCCTTGGGTGCTTCACCCTTGGGCGCCTCGCCCTTCGACCCTTCGCCGTCCGGCTTCGCGCCGCCCTCCGCCGGCTTCGGCGGAGAGATCGCCAGGTCGCTGACCTCCCCCGGGAACACGACACCCGAATCGGCCGGAGGCTTCTCGAACGCGTGGGCGAGGACCTGCAGCGCCGAACGGCTGACGAGGACCTGCTTCCTGACCACCTCGCCGTTCACGTACAGGTCGAACGGCTGCTCCATGTCCACCAGGATGTCGTTCACGAACAGCCGGAGTTCGGAAACGTTTTCGGTGTCGATGTCCACGCGCTTCTTCGCCCGGTCCGCCTTCAGCGTGACCGTGGAGAGCTTCTCGGGATCGAACACGCCGAGGATTCCGAACCAGTACCCCCACTGCTGCTCCGCTCCCTCGTGCACCCACTTCTGCGGGAGCGGGTAACGGTCCCGCCGGACATCCATCACCCACTTGGCGACCGCGGCCTCGTCCATCGCCGCGCCGTCCACCATGCGGTCCTTGATCAGGCCCTTCATCGCCGCCCGCACTTCATCGAACGGCTTCCGGGCCTCGGCGGTCATCTCTCCCGGCTTCTCGAGCACGTTGAGGTGCGCCAGGTTCTCGACGGACGGACCGCTGAGCGACCCTCCGCGGAGGACGAACCCCGCGAATCGCCATGCCTGGCGGGATGCGAAGTAGAGGGCCCCCTCGGCGCCGAAGCCCGCCCCGTCCAGGATCACGCGGTTCGGGTTGATCTTGAATTCAAAGAGGAGCAGGCACTTGAGACCACCCCAGAACTGTGCGAACGCGTCGTCCGAGCCCCAGGAGAAGGGGATCTTCTCCTTCACGTTCTCGTACCGGAGCTTTCCGTCCTCTCCCTGCACCGCCTTGCGTGTCGTCACTTCCTTCTCTTCATAGACGATCTGGACCGCGGCGATGATGCACGTCTCCCGGATTGCCCCGGTCCAGTATCGGTCGAGGTACTCCTCGGGTTTCATGCCCCGGTCCGGTACGCAGTAGACGAGCGGCCAGGGTTCCGAGTCCTTCGTTCCGGCGTACTTTTTCGGAACGCTGACGGCGCACGTCACCTTCACGTTCTCGAACGGAGCGAACTCCCTGGTGCGGACGCCGCTGGTCTGGTTCGGACGGGCGGCGCTCACCGCCAGGAGGTCCGTGATGTCGACGACGTCGGCGAGTTCCTTCGACCGGCCTCCCTGCCCGAACCAGTCCACGAAGTCGCGGAGGCCTTTCTCCTGGTCGTCTCCCGCCAGTTGCGGGTTCGTGTAGGTCACCAGATACCCCCCGACCTTCACGCGGTCGCCGGGCTTCAGCTTGGCGTGGGCCGTGAGAGCGAGGAAACCCAATGCGAGCAGAACGGGGACGGACATGGCAAGCCGCTTCATCCTTACCTCCATGGCGGGCACCGGGCATCCCGCTCCTGACCTGAAGATGATCGCCACCCTATTCTGCCAGCGATCAGCGGAATCGTCAACGCTCGGCGGCCCGTGATGCGTCATCGAGGTATCGCCGGAACTTCGCGACATCGCCTCCCGTGACCCGGGCGCGCTCGTAGGCCCGCCGGAACCAGGGGATCGCGCCCGCCGCATCGCCGCCGAGCAGTGTATAGGAACCGAGGTTCTCCAGGGCTTCGAGACAGTCGCCGTCCCGTTCCAGGGCGAGGTGGAAGGCCGCCAGGGCCTCATCCTGCCGGCCGAGCCCCATCAGCAGAAGCCCCCGGTCGTTCGGGATCTGGGGTTCGAGGGGGTACTGCTCCTCCGCTTCGCGGTAGATCCGGAGAGCTTCCTCCACATTGCCGGCCTCGCGCTCCACCAGGGCCAGGTTGGTGGCATATGCCCACTCCGAAGGCTGGGCAACGCGCAGGGCGTAGAGGATCTTCCGGGCCACCGCGAAGTCCTTTCGCCCGGCGGCTCCCATGGCGACCGTCGCCAGCACCTCCCGGGGTCTCGCCAGTTCCGGCCAGCGGTCCATCACCTCCAGGTAGACGGGCAGCGAAGCCGCCTCATCGGAAAGATCCCGGTGGAGGATGTCGGCCATCAGCAGCCGCGAATCCGCGTCATCGGCATTCAGCCGCCAGGCCTCCGAGAGCGCCTCGATGGCCTGCCGCGGGCGTCCGGCCTCCCGGAGGCACACCCCGAGGTAGTAGTGTGCGAGCCAGCACCCGGGATCACGCCCGAGCACCTCCCCCACGGCGTTCTCGAAGTCGCGGAAGCGCTTCTGGCGGCCGGAGACGCTCCACAGGCCGAGGTAGGCGTTCACGTCGAAAGGCGCTATGAGGAGTGCGCGCCGGAAGCGGTCCCGGGCACGGCCATCATCACCCGCTGTCCGGGCCAGGCGACCGAGGGCCAGCCAGTGACCACCGCCCCGGGCCGACTCCGGAACCGTCTCCAGGACGGCTTCCGCCCCACCGGCCTCCCCCCGCGTCTCGAGGCACCACGCGAGATAGAGCGCGGCGTCGCCTCGGCCGGGCTCGGCCTCGAGGGCCCGCCGGTGGTTCTCCTCCTCGCGTTCCGCGGCGCCCCGGTAACGCTCCACGAGGCCCAGGTAGACAAGGGCCTCCGCGCGGTCCGGGCCGGTCTCGGGACCCATCTCGACCGCCCTGGCCAGCTCCCGGGCCGCATCGTTCATCAGCGCCCCCACTTCGGCGGCGAGGGCCCCGGGGCTGTCCGCCACGTCCCGCCCCGCGAAGAAGAGCGCCTGGCCTCGATGCAGCCGGGCCGCGAAAGTCTCCCGGACGTCGAGGGAGGCCCCGAAATCCGCCTCCGCTCCCCACACATCGCCTTCGGCGAGACGCGTCGAGCCGATCCGGTCCAGCAACAGGGCCCGATCGCCTCCCTCGGCGTCGTCGAGCAAGGCCTCGAAGGCGGCACGCGCCTCCGCGAACCGCCCTTCGGAGAGGAGCCTCTCGGCCTCGCCGAAGTCCGGAGCGGCGAGAAAGAGTGCGAGGACGGGAGCCAGCATTCGGGTCATCATCTCACGGCTCGCAGTTCGAGCAATCGTCGTGCCATCTCCGCCTCGGGACCGGCTCCCGCCGCGGCGGACCGGAGATGGGGCACGGCCGCGTCGCCCGCCTCCCGGAGTCGGGCCAGGGCAAGGAGGGAAGCGGTCTCGTTCGCGCTGTCGCCTTCCCCCACCGCCATCAGCAGGTTCTGCTCCCGCTCCCGGACCTCCCGGTCGGGGTGTTGCGCGAGGTCGGCGAGCCAGGGGACCGCCTCGCCGCCACTTCCGCCGAGGATCTCCTCGCCCAGTTCCGAAGTCCCTCGCGACATCTGCGCGGCGGCCGCGGCCACCAGGGCCGCCCGGTCCGGCGGCGGCAGGGAGTCCCCGGGGTCGGGCATCCCCGCGCACGCCGTTGCTCCGACGAAGAGAAGGAACACGGCGCCCCTCACGGTAAGCGCTCCAGCCGATCGGCGATGGTCCGGACCGTCCGATCCAGGGAAACCAGGAGGCGCACGAACTGGCCGATCGCGGCGAGGAGGACGAAGGCCAGCGCACCGCCGAGGAGGCCACCGAGGATGAACGCCGCCCCGACGAGCGAAGGGTTCTTCTCGACGATCGGCAGGAACTCGGAGAACAGACCGAACGGCCCCCGGAAGGACTCCGCCCCTTTCAGGGCCGTCACTCCCGCGAAGACCCCGACCCCCGCGAACACGAAGAAAGCGACCAGGGCCAGGACCCAGAGCAGGGCCGCGAACCACAGCAGCGCTCCGCCTCCATGGCCGGCGTCGCGCCCTACCCGCATGAAGGCGCCGGTCCGGGGGGGGCGCGCATTCCCCGCGGGGATGGTCAGGACGGCATCGCACTCCGGACAGCGTCCCCGGCTGCCGGCCATGCTGTCGGCCACGGTGATGGCCCGACCGCACTGGCACTTGACCTGGATCGCCATGGAAACCTCCCGTTCCGCGTCGAGAATAGCAGAATGGTGCCCGGCCCGACCCCAGAAGTCCCGCTCAGAAGGGAACGACTTCCTCCTGGACCAGGGTCCAGTCGCGGGTTTCCTTCTGCGGGGGCTTCAGGCAGTAGACGAGTTCGACCCGCGCCGTTCCCCGGCGGTCCGCGGGCAGATCGAGTCGGATCTCGCGCGTCTCCCGCGGCAGGAGCTGACTCGACTCGATGTTGTCCGTCCGATAGTAGAGCCGGTACTCCGCCAGCTCCCGGCGATCGATCAACACGTTTCCGTCCTCATCGGTCAGGCTCACGTAGACGTTCACCGATTTGTGCCGCGAATCCGTGGGCACCTTGTGGCCGGCACCCCGGTTGGTCACCGAGACCTTCAGCGTACCGCTCTCGACCGATACGGCGAGCGAGAGCGCCTCTCTCAGCTTCCCGGGGTCGTGGCCGCCCGGGAAGAGGTGGGAAGCCACGCCCGTGCGGACGGGCCCGCCGTCCACGAGGGGCCGGTCGGACCTCGGCATGTGGCAGTCGTTGCAGGTGTGCGTCTCGGCGTATCCGGAGGCCATGTACTCGTCGACGGTCCAGTGCTGGTTGTGACAACCCGAGCAGAAGACCGCGGCCCCGAGCCGCGGCTCCACCTCGGGCCGGCAGGGAGCGCTCAGCCCCCGGAGGCCGGCCACGCCGCCGTTCGGCAGCAGGTGGCAGGAGAGGCAGTCCACGCCGGTCTCCCGGCCCTCCTTCCGCTCGAGGACGCGCTTGTCCACGCCGGTCCGGAAGACGGGAGCCGGCGCATGGCACGAGATGCACTGCTCATCCTGGAAGTTGTGGCTGAGAGCCAGTGCCTCCGGATCGGTGAAGGCCATGCCGTGGTAGGAAGCGGCCACCTCCCGGGCGATCTCCCCGTGGCATCCGGCGCACTGCGCGGCGCTCGTGAAGACGAGCCCCTCGGATGGCGCCGCGGGCTTCGGCGATGAGAGGACGAAGAGGGCGAGCAGAACCCCGCCGACCGCGAGGACTACCGCCAGGGCGACACGCAGGGACTTCAGCATCGTGTCTCATCCTCCGCCACGGGCACCGGATGCGGAGAGATCGCGAGTCGGACGTCCGCGCCCTCGTTCATGTGCCGGTCCGAGTAACCCAGCAACTCCTGTTCCGCCACCGAGTACCTGACGAGCCAGCGATCTCCCCGGTACAGGCACGACACCACCCTCCCGGTGATCTCGCCGTCCGGAACGACCCGGACCGTCTCGGGCCGGACGAGCAGCGTCGTGCGCTCTCCCGCGAGTCCCGGCGCGGGGAAGCGCCCCACGCCGGTGACGGCAACGCCGCCGTCGAGCGTCGCCGGGAGGAACGTGGAGACCCCGAGGAAGGCCGCGACGAAGGGGCCGCGAGGACGGGAGTAGACCTCCTCCGGCGTTCCCGACTGCAGAACCCTCCCGGCGTTCATCACGGAAACGCGGTCGGACAGTCCCAGGGCCTCCTCCTGGTCGTGCGTCACGCAGACCGTGGTGACCCCGAGGCGCCTCTGGATGTCGCGGATGGCCGAAAGGAGACGCACCCGAAGACTCGCGTCGAGCCCCGTCAGCGGTTCGTCCAGGAGCAGGATCCGCGGGGGGCCCACGATGGCGCGGGCCACGGCGACGCGGCGCTGCTCTCCGCCCGACAGGCCCGCCGGGAGTCGGTCGAGAAGGTGTTCCACTTCGCAGGCTCGCGCGGCCACTTCCACTCGCGGATCGGCGGCGGAGGCCCGCCCGAGCGGGAAGGCGATGTTCTTCCGGACCGAGAGGTGCGGCCACAGGAGGGAATCCTGGAAGACCATCCCCACTCCCCGGGCTTCGGGCGGGATCCGCACGCGGGGGTCGTTGGCCATCTCCCCCCCGAGGAACACCCGGCCGGCGTCGGGAACCGAAAGCCCGGCGAGTGCTCGCAGCAAACTCGTCTTGCCACAGCCCGAGGGACCGAGGACGGCGCTGATCCTCCCCGCGGGGAACTCGAGCGAAACGCCCGCGAGGGCGGTGGCTCCGCGGTACGTGAGCGTCAGATCCTCGACCGCGTATCGGTTCATGGGAGGTTTACCGTCCGGTAACCCATGTTACCCGTCCGAACCGTAGGGGAAGCACGGCACCTGGGTCTGGGGGCCGCCCTCCCGGGCCAGCCGTCGCCACTCCGCGAGGCTCTCGGGGGTCGTGCCGGGATCCCGGCCGGTGAGGAGCCTCACCCGCTCGGCCACCGTCTGTCGGAACGCCGCATCGGGGTTGGCGAGCAGCCCGAGAAGGCCCTCCAGTGCCTCGGAGTCTCCGTGGGCGGCCAGCGCGAACAACCCCTCGCGCCGGAAGTCGTTGCCGCCGTTCTCGGGTTTCCCGAGAGTCTCACGGATCGCGGAACGCGCGGTGGCTGCCGGCACTCTCGCGAGAGCGCGCAGGCACTCGACCCGCACGTCCGCGGAAGGGTCCCCGAGACCGGCCAGGACGGCGGGAGTCGCCGACCCCGGCCCCATCGCGGCGAGCGCTGCGGCCGCCGCGGAACGCACCTCCGGTCGGGGGTCCCCCATGGCCGCCGCGAGTTCCGGGCGGCAGGACTTCGCCCGGATCCGGCCGAGGATTTCGGCGCAGTGGATGCGGACGTGGAGTTCGCTCCGCGCGAGGCCCGCTCGCAGTGCCGGGAGCGCACGCTCCCCCAGCACCACGAGGGTCTCCCGCGCCCGGCTCATGGAGAGGAAGTGGAAATGGCCCAGACCATCCACCAGCCGCTGCACCCGCGCCAGGAACGCGGGGTCCGCGAAATCCGCGCCCACCGGAAGGTCCAGAGCTTCCCGGTTCTCGTCGAACCACCGCCTCCAACTCTCCGCCGACGCCCGGCGGACCTCCCGGATGCCGTCCGGCTCGTACGCTGCCGGTCGACCGGTGGCCGCGGTCAGGGTCCGGAGCGCCTCGTGGTAGACGCGGACCCGATGTTCTTCGGCAAGGAAGCGGATCAGGGCGTCCAGTCCGCCCTTGACACCCAGTCGGACGAGCGCCTTCGCCACCTCGCAGTCCACCGTGTAGTACGGCGTCGTGAGACCCTTCGCGCTCTGCTTGCGGAACGGCTCCTCGTCGAAAACCAGATAGAAGGCCAGATCCACCGCGGACTCCGCGATGCCGATGCGCCCCAGTGCCTCCGCGGCATAGAGCCTGACCATCCCGTCGGCATCGGAAGCGAGTATCCGGGTGACCGCCGGCGCGGCCGAGCGATCCCGGCGCAGGCCGAGTGCAAGGAGTGCCTTCGTCCGGGCATCACGCGGATACTCCGGGTCACCGGCGATCCGCAGGAGATCCGCTCCGCTCTCCGGATCCGCCACCGCCGTCTTCAGCGCCGCTTCGGACTCGTCGAAGTCGGCCGCGCCCAGGGCGCGCGCACGTCGTTCGAGGCGCCACCACTCCTCCCAGGCCGAGCGCGCCGGACCCATGTCCCGCCCCGACAGGAGCCTCAGGCATCTCAGTGCCGGAAGGGACCGCGGTCCGTCGAGGGCCGCGATCAGGGCCGCCACACCGGCCGGGTCTCCGAGAACCGAGAGGGCGTACGCGGCCTCCGCCGGCGCCCCGGGCGCCTGCACCACCGCGCGCAGCGGTTCCCTCGCCGAGGCGTCTGCGAGCTCGGCGAGGGAGAGACCCGCCTCTTCCAGCTCCGCGGCGAGGGCCACGAGCCTCGGCACGTCGCGTCCGTCCCCCGCCCGGCCGAGGGCGCGGACGCAGGCCCGCCGGACCAGGCGGG
>JALOQY010000059.1 GCA_025459285.1 Planctomycetota bacterium
TGGAGCCGAGGGTCACGAACGCGGACTTCACCTCCGGAGTCGCGAGCAGGATCCGCTCGATCTCCTCCAGGCAGGTCTGTGTCCGGTCCTCGGGAGTGCCCGCCGCCATCTCGAGATCGACCGTCACCGTCTCGGCGTCCGTCTCCTGGAAGAGGACGAATGGGATCACCCCCCCCGCCAGCAGCCCCCCCGCGGCGAGGGAGAGCCCCACGGCCCCGGCGATCACCGGATAACGCCACCTCAGGGCGGACCGGAGAATCCGCTCGAAGGCCTCCGGCAGACGGCGGTTCAGGTCGTTGTCCCGGCGGGCCCGGAGGCGCGAGGCGAGCGCCGCAAGGCGCGGGAATCGCGGCGGGTGGCCGGATTCGCGCCGGCGCCGGTGCGCCAGGTGCGCCGGGAGGATCGTGAAGGACTCGAGGAGGGAGACGAACAGGGCGGACATGACCACGACCGGGAGCACGCCCATGAACGCCCCGGCAGTCCCTTCGATGAACATGAGAGGCAGGAACGCCGCGATGGAGGTCGAGACGGCGCAGACCACGGGCATGGCAACTTCGCTCGCGCCGGCGACGGCGGCCTCCATCGGGGCCATGCCCTGCTCCATCTTCGTGAAGACGTTCTCCCCCACCACGATGGCGTCGTCCACGAGCATGCCGAGCACGATGATCAGCCCGAAGAGGGAGAGGAGGTTGATCGTCGCGCCGAAGAAGTGCATGAGCGTGAAGGTGCCGAGGAAGGCGATCGGGAGCCCTGCGGCGACCCAGAACGCGACCTTCAGGTCGAGGAAGAACGCGAGGGCGATCAGCACGAGGAGCGCGCCGATCCGGGCGTTCCGCTTCATCAGGTCGAGGCGCTGGTCGATGAACCGCGCGAGGTCGGTGGTGATCTCGAGCGCCACGGCGCCCCCGAGCCTCGCCGGATCGTCGGCGACGTAGCGTTTCACGGCCTTCGCGATCTCGAGTGCGTCCTGCTCGGGCGTCTTGAAGACCGTCACGAGCGCCGCCCGGCGACCCCGGAAGTTCCCGCGCTCCACGCGGTCCTCGAAGCCCTCGCGGACGGCGGCCACTTCGCCGAGGCGGATTCCCGGGCCCTCGGGACGGACGCGCAGCAGCAGGTCCTCGATCTCCCGCGCGCGGTCCCGCTCGCCGAGGGTCCGGACCCGCACATTGCCGCGCTCGCTCTCGAGCTGGCCCCCGGGGAGATCGAGGTTCATCGAGGCGATCGCCCGGCCCACCTCCTCGAAGGTGAGCCGGTGCTCCTCCAGCGCCTCCGGCTGCACCTCGGCGATGATCTCGCGCTCCCGGATGCCGCTCACCACCACCTCGGAGATCTCCGGCATATCGATGAGGTCGTCCCGCACGGCGCGCGTCACGTCGCGGAGCCGTCCTTCGTCCACCTCCCCGTAGAGGACGATGCCGATCACGGGGACGAGGGGGCGGGCTTCCAGGATCTCCGGGTCCTCGGCCCCGTCGGGGAGGTCCGGCTTCACCTTGTCGATCTCGGTGCGGAGGTCCTCCAGCACCTTGCTCCGATCCGCGTCATCCTCGAGTTCCACCCGGATCACGGTCACGCCTTCGTAAACGCTCGCGGCGATCTCCTTCACGTCCTCGACATCCTCGATCTCGCGTTCGATCCGCCGGGTGATCGCCTTCTCCACCTCCTCCGGCGTGGCGCCGGGCCACACCACCGTGATGGCGATCTGTTCCGATTCGAAGTTCGGGAAGAACTCCCGGATGAGGTTGAACCACCAGTAGATCCCCGTGATGACGACCGTCCACATGAGGAGGTTGGCCGCCACCGGGTTACGCACGAAGAGGCGGACGAGGTTCACCGGCCGGCCGCCTCCCCGGAGGCGCCGTCCGGGGCGAGGAGGACCCGCGAGCCGTCGGCGATCTGCTCCAGGTTCGTCACGATGATCCGCTCCCCTTCCGCAAGCCCCTCGTCGATCAGTGCCACTTCCGGCAGGAGCCGCCGGACTCCGGGTTGACGTTCGCGCACGACGGCCTCCCCGGTGCCGTCGGGCTCGGCGAGGTACAGCTTGCCGGAGACGAGGGCGATGCGCGGAACCGCGATCACTCCCGCGTGGAGAGTGCCTTCCACGTCGGCGGTGACGAACGCCCCGGGGGCGAGGGGATTCGCTCCGGGATTGCCGGTCACGACGACGTAGGCCCAGAAGGTCCGGTCGGCGGGGTCCACCACCGGAGAGACGCGCACCACGGTGAGCCCCCGCAGCCGTCCGCCGCCGGAGTCGAGTTCCACCACGGATCCCGGCCGGACCTCTCCGTGCTGCGATGCGGGGATCGCCAGGGGGACTTCCACCCGGGCGAGGTCCACCATCGCGAAGAGCACCGTGCCGGGGGCGACGCGGACACCGGCGTTCACGCGGCGGGCCTCGATCCGTCCGGCCCACGGTGAGGCGACCACGGTGCGCGAGAGGTCGAGGGAGGCGCGGGCGAGGGCGGCGGCGGCCGCCTGCACCTCGGCCGCGGCGCGCACGAGCTCCTGCCGCGTAGATGCCTCCTGGCTCTCCAGCGTGAGGACCTCCTGCTCCTTGAGGCTCGCGCTGAGCTGCTGCCGGTCGAGGTCGCTCTTCGTGAGGACCCCGCCCGTGACGAGACCGCCGACGCGCGTGAGTTCCCGGCGCGCGACGTCGAGGTCGGCGCGGGCGATGGCGAGCCGCCGGCCGAGGCTCGTGGCGTCGCCTTCGAGACGCGATACGGCCGCCACGGCCTGTTTCCTCCGGGCTTCCGCCGCGGCCTCGGCCTGTTCGAAGTCCCGCCGGTCGATCCGGACGAGTTCGACACCGGCGTCCACGGTCTCTCCGGCCTCCAGCATCGGCGAGATCCACAGGACCGTCCCGGTCACCTCCGCCGAGACCTCCGCCGCCCGGAGGGGTCGGGCGCGGCCGAAGGCCCGGATCCGCTCGCGGAAGTCGGTCCGCGCCGCGACTTCCGTGCGGACGACGGTGCGGGGGCGCGCGGTGGCGCCCTGCTCGGGCTTCTTCTTCATCGACGCGAAGAGACGGAACCCGGCAAAGCCGGCGGCGAGCAGGAACAGCACGAGGACGACCGAGGCCACGATCCGGGCCTTCGGACCCCGGGGGGAGGAATCCATCGCCGTGTTATCGGGGGACGTCTTCGACTTGTCAACTTCCCCGGATATGGCCGGCGGTCAGAGCAGCGAGGGCGGCTCCTGCGTCGAGGCGCGGCGGCGGTCCTCGACCTTGAGGATCGGCTTGCTCTTCCGCGGCTCGCGGTAGTCCGTGATCGTGCCGAAGGGGACGAGGTCGACCTCCGCGGGCATCCCGAACCGGCTCGTGAGCGCGCGGGCGACCTTCTCCGCCGCGCCGGCCGGCGCGGCGTAGTCCTCGAGCGTCACGGCCATCCCGTCCTCGTGGATCACCGCGCGGAAGTCCCCGAACAGTCCGTGCGCGAAAATCACGTTCTCGAAGTGGCGGACGTTCACCTTCTCGCCCCGGATGCGGACGGTCAGCTCGTGGCGACCGTGCACCACGATCGACTTGCGGAACCCGAAGGGGCACTGCGAGGCGGAGATCGTCACGAGATCGTCGAGGAGGTACCGCACCATGGGGGTGGACCGCTTCAGCAGGTTCGTGAACGCGAAACGCCCCGTGCCCTCGGTCCCGATGCAGCCGAGGTCGTCGTCGAAAAGCTCCGCGTGGTAGGCCGGCAGGACATGCTTCTCCCCGCAGGGGCAGGGCAACGAGAAGAAGCCTTCCACACAGGCGTAGACGTCGATCACCACGATCCCGAAGTGCTCGGCGAGCCGCTTCACCCGCTCCTCGCCGCAGAGTTCCGCGGTCATGAGAAGGGCACGCAGCTTCCCCCGCGCCTCGGGCTCGGCCCCGGGGAAGTCCTCCCGGAGGACCCGCATCCACGAGAGGAAGTCGATGGGCGTGGCGGCCACGATGGAGGGGCGGAGCCTCGCGATCCCCCGGGCGATCCGGGGCGGGGTGGCCAGCGTCGAGCGGCAGCCGGTGTTCGCCACCAGCGCCCCCACGTTCTTCAGGAGGTCGCCGAAGCTCATCCCGGCCACGGTGAATCCGAAGGCGAGCCCGTTCAGCACCGTCCGGTTCTCGCGGAGGACCTCCCGGAGGAGCGTGCACCAGGGTGAGATGAGCGTGAGAAGCGTCGCCCCGCGGAACTCCTTCGCCGTGTAGAAGGCCGGGGTCGGGCTGCCCGTGGAACCCGTGGTCTCGCCGTAGTAGACGACCTTGTCCCGGAGGGGCCGGGCCAGGAGGTCATAAGGGTCGCGTTCCTTGACGAGGTGCTTCCGGAGGACGGGCAGGCTCGCGAAGTCCGCGGGATCGTGGTCGCGGTAGAACTCCGCGTAGAAGGCGGTGTGACGCTTCGCATACGCCGCCATGCGCGCCGGCGTGAAGGCCTTCCTCGCGGCGAGGGCCCGGAGGAACCGCCCGCGAAGCGTCATGCGGCACCGGGGGTCAACGACCATGGCCGGCCTCCTTCGACGCCTTTCCCCCCCAGCCGAACACCCACTTCCGTGCGCCACCCGGACAGACCTTCACGCAGCGACCGCACCGGATGCAGTTCGACTCGGTCAGGAAGTCGGCCCGCGACAACTGCACCCCCACCGGGCATTTCTTCGCGCACTTCCCGCAGTCCGTGCAGCCCTCCTCCTCGTGGACCACCCGCACGAAGGCGATCGGGTTCAGGAGCCCGAGGAAGGCCCCCAGCGGGCAGACGTACTTGCAGAAGACGCGCCCGGTGATCCTCACCGCGAGCCAGATGAAGACCGCGAGGATCGCGGCGTGGAAGAGGATCGCCAGCAGCGCCTCGCCGCGGCCCGGGGTGAACGCCGCCGCGAACTCCCGCGCCCCGGAGGTCGCGTAGAACGGGAGGAGCCCGTAGACGGAGCCCGAGGGACAGACCGTGGCGCAGAACGGCAGCCACGAGGCTCCTCCGAGGAGGCCCATCCCGAGCGGCACGGCGACGACGAGCCCGAGGAAGCCGAACTTCAGCGCGGTCCAGCCGACCCGCGGTCGCACCGTGTGCTTCGAGATGCGGTCGAAGATGTCCGAGAGGAGGCCGAAGGGGCAGATCCAGCCGCAGATCCAGCGCCCCAGGGACAGCCCCGCGAGCAGCAGCACGACGAAGGGCAGGAGCGGGAACCTGAACCGCATGAGCGCCGCCTGGAGGCTTCCGATCGGGCAGCCGCCGGAGGCCATCTCGCAGGCCTGGCAGTTGAGGAAGGGGAGTTCCCCGTACGTGCAGCGGCGGACGGGAAGGGCCCCGGAGACACGGAGGACCCCGAAGCGCGCGATCACGAAGGCCGCCCAGCCCGTGAGGCCCCGGGCGATGCCGAGCCGGAGCTCGGGATGGCGAAACACGCGCAGGAACAGGAACAGGGCGAAGACGACGCCGAGGGCCAGGAGAGGCGCCGCGTGGACCCCGCGATCGAAGCGATACTCCCGCGCGATCGCGGCGTCCGCGGTGCCCGGCCAGAGGTACGTGACGAAGGACCGCTTCGAGCCCGCGTCGAAGTTCCCGTAGGCGTTCAACTGCTCGAGCCACGGGAGGTCGACTTCCAGAGCCACGGTGAGGAGAACTGCGGAGAGGGCCGCGAAAAGGGCGATCTGGGCCGTCGGGTTCCTCACGCCGGACCTTCGGGAAGGCGCGTGGGGTGGAGCACTCCCGCGTCGAGCAGCGCGTCGGCGAGGACGATGGCCGCCATCGCCTCGGCCACGACGGCGACCCGGGGCGCGATGTTCTTGTCGAACCGCCCCACTCCCGCCACGCGCGCCGGCTGCCCCGTCTCGAGGTCCACGGTGTCCTGCTCGGCGGGCAGCGTGGGGACGGGCTTCACCGTCAGGGAGACCTCCACGGGAAGACCGGTGCTGATCCCCCCGAGCACCCCCCCCGCCCGGTTCGTCGCCGGCCGGATCCCCTCCGGGGCCCCGACGATGGGGTCGTTCGCTTCGGTCCCCCGCATCCGGGCGAACCGCTCCCCTTCGCCGAAGGCGATGGCTTTCACCCCGCCGATCGACAGGAGGGCCTGGCCGAGCCGGGCCGTGAGCTTCCCGAAGACCGGCGCGCCGATCCCCGGGGGCAGCCCCGTGACCCGGAGGGCGACCCGGCCCCCGGTGGAGTCGCCGTCCCGGGACGCCCTCCGGGCCATGTCGCGCGCTCTCTCGAGGTCGGCCTCCTCCCGGACCTCGATACCCGCGAGTTCGAGGATGCGGGAGGAGACCGCGACCCCGGCGATACCGAGCAGCTTGCGGGCCACGGCGCCCGCCGCGAGTCGGCCGACGCACTCCCGTCCCGAAGCCCGGCCGCCGCCCCGGGGATCCACGTGGCCGTATCGCTGGAACCAGGTCAGGTCGGCGTGGCCGGGTCGCGGCCGGCTGCGCCGCTTCAGATACTCGGCGGAATCGGCGTCCTCGTTCCGGATGAGGATGAGGATCGGCGTGCCGAGAGTCCGGCCTTCGAAGACACCGGACAGGATCTCCGGCTCGTTCGGCTCGCGCCGGGGCGTTCCGAGAACCGCGTCCGGGACATCCCGTCCCAGTTCCGCCCGGAGATCGTCGAGGTCGAGGGGAAGACCCGCCGGGCAGCCGTCGATGACGGCGCCGACCGCGGGGCCGTGGGACTCGCCCCACGTCGTCACCCGGAAGCGCTCGCCGATGGTGTTGCTCATGCCGTCGGGACGGCCGAACCCCGGACTTCCTCCACGATCCTCCGGAGCACCGACGGCCGCACGGACTGGAACCCGTCGCAGAGCACCCCGTCCACGGAGGTCTCCTCCCCGATGACCTCGATGATGAGCCCCTGCGCCCCCGCCGCCACCGCGGCGCGTGCGGCCCAGGGCACGAGTTGCGCGTCCCCCGTGGAGTGGCTCGGATCGGCGATGACCGGGAGGATCGTGCGCTGCCTCGTGGGGATCAGCACGTTCAGATCAAGGGTGTTCCGGGCATACTCCGCGGCCCAGGAGGAACGGACCCCGCGCTCGCAGAGCACGACGTCGAGGTTCCCGCCGAGCGCGACGTATTCCGCCGCGCACAGCCACTCCTCGAGGTTGGCGCACATTCCGCGCTTCAGCAGCACGGGCTTTCGCGTCTTGCCGACCTCCATGAGAAGGGGGAAGTTCTGCATGCTGCGGGAGCCGATCTGGAGCATGTCGGCGACGGAGGCCACGAGCGGGACGAGGCGCGGGTCCATCACCTCGGTGACGACCGGGAGTCCGGTCTCCTCCCGGGCCTCGGCGAGGATCCGCAGCCCCTCCTCGGCGAGGCCCTGGAAGTCGTAGGGACTCGTCCGCGGCTTGTAGGCCCCTCCGCGGAGGCAGTCGGCGCCGGCGTCCTTCACCGCCCGGGCGATCGCGAGCGTCTGCTCCCGGCTCTCCACGGCGCAGGGCCCCGCGATCACCACCGGGTCGGGGCCGCCGAACGTCACGCCGCCGACGCGCACCGGCCGCGCGTCGAGGTTGCCCTCGAAGCCCGGCTTCCCGTGCCGGGCGACCAGACGATAATCTTCCCACTCGTCCATCGCACCTGCTCCAGCGCCCCAAGCGCCGCCGGACCACACGGTGTATTGTACGCCCGGCGGGTATGCGCGCCAGAACGGTCGGGGCGCCGCAGATATCGGATCCCCCAAGTCGCGAAACAGGTCGGACTTACGGCGCCAGTGCTCGTGAGGAGAGTCCATTGCGGTCGCTCGACACAATCGATTCGTCCTCCGGTCCGCGAGCCGTTAGAATCCGCGCTTCAAGGGAGACCGAACATGCAGCTGACACGCGGTTGCGAGTATGCCATCCGGGGCCTCGTCTACATGGCGAAGGACCAGTCCGGGGAGCCGACCCTCCTGGCGGACATCGCGAAGGGCATCGGCGCCCCCACGAACTACCTCTCGAACATCTTCCAGGTCCTCACGCGACTCGGCCTCGTCTCCTCCCACCGCGGCGCCAAGCGCGGCTACACGCTCTCCCGGCCGGCGAAGGACATCAACATGCGGGAAGTGGTGGAAGGGATGGAGGGGCCGATTTCCATCTCCAGCTGCACGATGGACCGGGGCTGGTGCCACCACGAGAAGGACTGCGCGATGTACAAGCTCTGGAACGGGATCCAGGACGCGCTCGTGAAGAAGCTCGAGTCCACGAGTCTCCTCCAACTCACGGGCGCCTGCTTCCTGCACGAGATCTGACCCGGAGCCGGACGCTCCGGGGACCTGGCAGCCCGTCGGGGTGACGCGGAGGCCCCTCGGCGACGGGCTAGTTCCCGCCCTGCCAGTCGGCGTAGCCGCCGGTGTAGAGGTAGACGCGCGGGCCGTCCACGGTCCCTTCGACGGCGGCGGCGGCCTTCCGGAGCGTGGCGTCAGGCCGCTCGGCGCCGTAGAGGATGAGCGGCTTCAGAGGGTCCCGCCCGGCGAGGAAGGCGGCGGGGTCCGTGAGGATCCCGGCGGCCGGCGCGTGCTCGGCGTCCGGCAGGTGGCCGGCGTCGAAATCCGACTGGCCGCGGGTGTCCACCGCGACCCCCCCGCCGGCCAGCAGACCCTCCACGGTCGCTCGCCCCGCCACGTCGAAGTAGTACCACGCGGTGAGCCAGCCGTAGTCGCCGTCCACGTAGCGCTCCACCGCGCCATACCCGTCCTCGACGGCCGCCCGGGCCGCCCCCAGACTCGTCGGTCAGCCGAGGCCGTAGCAGTAGAAGACGAACCGGCGGTTCAGGTCCGGCTCGACGCGGGCGAAGTCCCCGGCCCCCGAACCGAGCAGCACGGTCCGGTTGTCCGCACCGGACGTCGCGACGACCAGATCCGTGTTCTGATCGCCGTCCAGATCGCCGGCCAGCAGGCGCACCGGATCCCGCCCCGTCGGGAAGAGCGCCGGCTCCCCGAACCCGCGCCCGGAAAGGGCCTTCACGAGCGCCGCCGCCGAGGGTGTATCGGCACCCGGGGCCGTGGCTTCGAGATTGGTGACCACGAGGTCCGGGCGGCCGTCGCCGGTCATCTCCGCCACGGCGAGGGATGTCGGTCGGTTCCCGCCGTCGATCGAAGTCCCGGACAGGAAGTCCGCCCCCCCCTGGTTCCAGAGGATCGAGATCGATCCCGACCCCCGGTTCAGAACGGCGAGGTCCGGCGCACCATCGAGATCGAAGTCCGCGATCGCCAGGCCGGACGGATCCTCCCCCACCGGATGGGCCGTCGGCCCCCCGAAAGAGCCATTGCCGTTGCCGCGGAGGAAGGAGACATCCGGTCCGGCGGCCGGAACGGCGGTGCGCCGGTTCACGACCGCGAGATCCGGCAGCAGGTCGCCGTCGAGGAGTCCGAGCGCGAAGGCCGCGGGGTCGTGGCCACACGGCGAGGTCAGGACTCCCCCGAACGTCCCGTCGCCGAGCCCCGGGAAGAAGGCGACGTCCTCTCCCAGCAGGAGGAGGTCCCTCACGGCGTTTCCGTCGAGGTCGGCGATCAGGAGGTCCCGGGCGGCCCGGCCCGCGTCGAACCGCACCGGAGCGGCAAATGTGCCGTCGCCCTTCCCGAGCAGCACCGTCAGGTAAGTGGAGGACCGGTTCGCGTGTACGATGTCCGGCGCGCCGTCTCCGTCGAGGTCGCCGGTGGCCAGCAGCGAGGGACGCTGACCGGGCCCCGCGGCCCGGGACGCGGCAAACGTCCCGTCGCCCTTCCCGGCGTGGAACATCACGGAGGTGCCACCGGGTTCCGCCGTGACGAGATCGGGGACCTGGTCCCCGTCGAAGTCGTCGAGGGCGAAGGAGTGCGGCGGACCGTAGGAGACGGCTCCCGGCAGGTGCTTCACCTCGAAGTCCGTCTCGGCGCGGGTATCGACCAGGACGAGAGAATCGAGCACCCCGTCGGCGCCGAGGTCCGTGTGGAGGTCCTCCCGCACCGCCTCGCGTGACGGCTCGGGGTAGGCCCAGAGCTCGAGCGGACCGGAAACGGGGTGGAACTCGTCTCCATCCCCCTCCGGCGCGACGACTTCCGCCCGGACCCGCACGTCCGGAAGATGCGCGCAGCTCACGCCGAGGTCCTGTGACACCTGGGCCAGGATGTCCCAGGGGAACTCATGGCCCGACGTGCCTCCCTCGACGACCATCGGGTTCTGCCCCCCCGTGACCGGCCGGCAGTCCGCCCAGTCCACCCCGCCGTCGAGGGAGAACGAGAACCGGACGGTGACCGCCCGGCGCTCCGGGTCCCACACGTCGAAGGTGACCGGCGCCCGGGTCCCGAGGACATCGAGCACCTGCCGGACCGCGACGTCAGGGAACGTCCGCGAGGACTTCTTCGCCTTCGGGAGCTTCGAGGCGATGGAGACGTCGAAGACCGCATCCCGCAGGCCATCGTTTCGCAGCGTCAGGCGCCACTCCCCGAAGGTCCCGGTCGCGGCGAACGCCGCCTTCAGGCCCTTCGGCCCCGCCACGACCTCGCCCGCACGGGACGATCCCTTCGCATCGACGAACTCGACGAGGGCCGGAGGGGCGGCCGGCGTCCGGAACTTCACCGCCAGTTTCACCGTACCGCCCACCGCGGCCGCGAAACGGTACGTCCGGGAGGCCCCCGGCGAGAGCGTCTCACCCTTCGCCTTGCGCCCCTTCGCGCCTTTCGCCTTGTACGCGAGGGAGAAGGGCCCCGCGGTGGTTCCGCCTCCGGAGACCTCGAGCCGGTAGAGCCCGTTCTCGTCGAACTCCACCTTCACGAGGCTCGCGCTCCCCGGTCCCGGCATGGACCACGGCGAGAGGTCGACTTCCGCGCCGGACGGGGCGAACAGCCGCAGGAACGGCGCGAGTCCGTCATCCAGGGCCTTCACGTCCACGGAGAACGACCCGCCCGCGGTCCCTTGAAGGAGGAACTCGTCGACATCCGCCTCGACGAAGACGTTCGACACCACCGCGTCGCCGGAAACGAGCAGGGGCGGAGCCGCGGCGGCGGTTCCGCCGAGCAGGAGCAGCACGCAGATGGAGAAGGTGATCCTCATGGGAGCCGCGGGAGCGCCGCTGCGCCCCCGGGAAGAGCATACCCCGGATCGCCCGTCAGGCAAGCGGTCACTTCTCGTGGGCCCCCCGGCGGACGAACTCGCCGGCCATCCGGAGCGGCAGGAACTGGCCCTTGTGGACGACGGCGAAGTCCACGCCCCGCATGTCGTTGTTCCGGTGGTCGAAGGAGATCATCCCGGTCACGCCGTGGAAGTCCCGCGTGGTGGCCATCGCGTCGCGGATCCTGGCGCGCGACAGGCCGCCGATCTTCACGCCCCGCCAGACGATCATCATCGCGTCGTAGCCGTGGGCGGCGAAGGAGTCCGGCGGGTAGCCGTGCTTCGCCTCGAACCGCCGGTTGAAGTCCTGCGTCAGCGGGCTTTCGCGGTAGTAGTCGTAGGGATAGGTGACCACCACTCCCTCCGCGGCCTCCCCGGCATCGGTGATGAACTGCTGGGCGACCAGGCCGTCGGCACCGAAGAAGGGGATGTCGAGCCCCATCTCCTTCATCATCTTCACGATCCTCGCGCCCTGGGGGTAGAGCCCCCAGTTCACGATGGCGTCGGCGCCGTGGTCCCGGATGATCTTCAGGTAACCCCGGATGTCGTCGTCCGTGCAGTTGCTCGGGTACTTGATCGCCACCCGGATCGGCCGCTCCATCCGCTTCGCCACGCGCTTGAGTTCCGCCGAGCCCATGCGGCCGTACCGGTTGTTGTGCTCGAGGAGCGCGACGCGGGTGAACTTCCGCTCGCCGAAGACGTACTTCGCGAGCGCGCGGCTCTGCGACCAGTCGTCGGCGAGGCAACGGAAGATCCATGGCACCACGATCTGGGTGATCGTGGGGTCGGTGGAGATGGAGGTGATCTCCGGCACCTCGCACTTGAGGGCGAGGCGCAGCGCCACGTGGGTGGTGTCCGACGACATCGACCCGAGCACGGCGAGGACACGGTCGGTGAAGATGAGCTTCACCATCTCGTTCGCGTCCTTGCCCATGAGCGCCTCGTCGTCCCGGATCTTCAGCACGACGGGCTTCCCGTGGTAGCCGCCGGCGGAGTTGATCTCCTCCACGGCCATCATCGAGCCCTTGAGCATCTCCTCGGAGTAGGACTTCGCGGGGCCGGAGAGGCAGCCGAGGAAGCCGATGCGGACCTCGGTGTCGTTCTCGAAGGAGCGGTCGAGGCGGGAAATCGGATCCACGAAGTCGGCGTAGGGCCGGTCGAGAGGCACCGACTTCGGCTTCGTGAAGTTGTGGTAGGGCTGGACGTAGCGTGGTTCGAGCACGTCCACGGAGAAGCCCTCGACGGGCCGCGGCGCCGAGTACATCGTGGTCCCGCCCTCGGAGACGAGGGTGGGATCCGGCTTGAAGACCTCCTCCTCCGGGGTGTAGCGCCCGCGCGCCACTCCGTGCGACGTCCCCACCCAGATGTCCTCGCCCTGGAAGTCGGCGGCCCAGACGAAGTTGAACGGTATGGAGGTCCGCGTCATGAAGGTCCGGTGCTTCCTGCCGTCCCGGGACTTGATCGTGATCTCCCCGTAGCCGCCCGGACCGTCGAGCTTCCGGTAGTCCACCCAGCGGTCCCGTGCCAGGTCCATGCACAGGATCCCGTCGTTGCCGCAGAAGTAGCCCTCGTTCCGCCGGGCCCGGATCCCCTGGATGAAGTTCGAGCGCAGGCCGCTCGTGTCCATGTCCCATTCCTGCCAGTCCCGGCCGTCGAAGACCGCCGCCCCGAAGTAGCTGGTGGCCCAGCTCCGGCCGTTGGCGTAGCTGGTGGCGGTGGCCATCTGTGAGATCATGCCGTCGTTCTGGATCAGTTCCATCTCGAAGGAGCCGTCGGGGTCGTGATGGGCTTCCCACTTGTCCTCGTCCGGGAAGTACTGGACGAGGCCGCCCCCCCACACCGCGAAATTCACGAAGTGGGGGTTGCATTCGAGGCCGTAGGTCCACACCTCGTCGAGTGGGGCGTTGTGGAGGTAGTACTGGTACCACTTCTTCGCCGCACGGTCGTATCGCCCGATCCCGTCGAAGGTGGCGATCCACACGTCGTCGCCCAGGACGCCGATCCCGAAGGCGCAGTTGTTGATGAGGCCGTCCTTGCCCGTGCTCTCCTGGGTGTAGGGCGTCCATTTCGTGCCGTCAAAACAGGCGACCCCCCCGAGCGTGGAGAGCCACACCTCGCCCGAGGGTTCGTGGAAGGCGACCTGGGTCGTGGCGTCGTGCGGCAGGCCGTCCTTCACCGTCCACGTCCGGAACTTCCCGTCCTTCAGGCGCGTGACGCCGCCATCCGTGGAGAACCAGACCTCGTCGCCGCGGACGTTCACGCCGAAGACCATGTTCGCGCCCAGACCGTCCTCCTCGGTGAAGACCTCCCAGGAGCGATAGACGCCATCGAGGGAGAAGAGCCTCGCGTCGGCGTCGGTCACCGGGCGGGGGTGCGCGATGTCCGGCCAGTCGAGGGTGAAGTGGAAGTCGAGGTCCGGGTGCGCCATGGACTTCCGGTGGCACGTGAGACAGTCCTTCTCCGAAGGGAGCTTCAGCCCCTTCTCGATGGCCCGGGCGAAGTCCTCGCCGCAGACCCCGGCGTAGCCCTTCCCGGGCCCGTGGCAGACCTCGCAGGAGACCCCCGCCTCGCGTTTCTCCAGGATCGGCGCGTGGCAGCCGAGGCAGGTCGCGGCTTCCCGCGGATCCCCCTCCACACCGGCTCGCGCCGCCACCTGCGCGGCCTTCTCCGAGGCGAGCGATTCGAAGGCCCGGGCGTGGCGGCCGACTTCCCACCCGGCCCACTGGTTCCCGACCGATTCCTGCCCGTGGCAGCCACGGCAGTCCGCGAGGGCCGGCGCCCCCCCCGCGGCGCCGAGCGCGGTGTCCTCCCTCGCCAGGAGGAGGACCGCCGGGGTGAGAAGGGCCGCACACACGAGCGCAATCGCCAGGAGCCTCATCTCTCTACTCTCCCTTCTCGGTCACGGTGAGGAACTGGTCGAGGGCCACGTCCGCGATGGTCTGCCGGATGCCGGACGGCCACTCGACCTCCACCTTCTCGGCCTTTTCCGCCGCGCCGAGGCCGAAGTGGACCCGGGCGTCGGTCGACGAGAGGTAGCCGGGCACCGTGCGCACCTCGTCCACGAGGACCCGCCCGGCGGCGGTGACCCAGACCTTCGCCCCGATGCCGTCCCGGTTGCTCCTGGTGCCCACGAGTTTCACCGTCAGCCAGTGGCCCGCCCGGTTCCCGCCGTCATTCAGGAAGAGCGTCGGGAGACCCTCCTTGCCCCCCGCCACCACGTCGATGTTCACCCGCACGACATCGAGGTCCCCGTCGTTGTCGAGGTCGCCCACCGTGCTCCCCCGGGAGAGGCGCCGCTCGAAGAACGCCCGCTTGTTGAGGGAGAGGGAGACGTCCTCGAAGGTGCGGTCGCCGCGATTGCGCAGGACGAGGGCCGGCTGGCCCTCCGGCCGGTGAGACCCCCCGGTGGACAGGAAGAGGTCCGGCCAGCCGTCGTGGTCGTAGTCGAAGAAGAGTCCGCCCCAGGCGTCGTGCTGCCCGCACATCCTGGCGATGCCGGCGTTGACGGTGATGTCCTCGAAGAGCGGCACGCCCTTGTTCTCGCCCGTGAGGTTCCGGAAGAGGGCCATGTACTCGGTGTCGGGGATGAACAGGTCGAGCCAGCCATCCCGGTCGATGTCGGCGTAGGAGGCGTGCATCGCCGAGGTGTTCTCCCCGCCCTGGCCTCGCGCGAGGAGGGCCTCCTCGGCCATGTCCCTGAAGGTCCCGTCGCCCTGGTTCACCCAGAAGTAGTTGACCATGGCGTCGTTGGCTTCGTACAGGTCCGGCCAGCCGTCCCGGTTGAGGTCGGCCGCGGAGGCCCCCATGCCGCGCCCGTCCTTCCGGTTAACCCCGGCCTTCTCCGTCACGTCCTCGAAGGTCCCGTCGCCGAGGTTGCGGTAGAGGATCGAGGCCTGGCCCAAGTAGTTCAGCGGCCCGGGGAAGTTCTCCGGTCCGTAGTAGGCGTTGAACGCGGGATCGAAGGCGAGGTAGTTGCAGACGAAGAGGTCGAGGCGCCCGTCCCGGTCGTAGTCGAAGAAGACCGAGTTCGTCGACCACTTGATCCAGCCGTTCACCTTCTCCGGCCCCGCCACCCCGGCCTTCGCCGTGACGTCGCTGAACGTGCCGTCGCCGTTGTTGCGGTAGAGGACGTTCGGGCCGTAGTTCGTCACGTACAGATCGGCGTGCCCGTCGTTGTCGAAGTCGGCGGTCGCGGCGCCCATGCCGTAGCCCTTGTCCCCCACCCCGGCCGCGGCGGTCACGTCGGTGAACCTCGGCGCGCCCGTCTTCGGGTCCACGCCCTCGTTCCGGTAGAGGCGGTTCGTGGCCCCCTCGTTCTTGCGGCCCGCCTCGTCGCAGAT
>JALOQY010000001.1 GCA_025459285.1 Planctomycetota bacterium
GTCTCCTTCGTCCAGGGGGCGGGTTTCGGCCGCCGCGCCGACTTCGGGGACGGCCACTCCCTGGCCGGCGGCATCGGCCTCCTCGTGGAGGCCGGGGGCGACGACTCCTACCTCGGCGGCGTCTACTGCCAGGGCGCGGGCTACTGGTTCGCGCTCGGCGCCCTGGAGGACCGGGCGGGCAACGACCGCTACTCGAGCGTCCAGTACTCCCTCGGCTCCGCCCCCCACATGGCCGTGGGTTCCTGTGTCGATCTCGACGGAAACGACACCTACAACATCGACACGGCGGACCTCTACATGCAGAGCGTCGGCTGCGCCCGGGATGGATCGCTCGCGGTCTTCATCGACGGTGCCGGAGACGACCAGTACCGGGTGGGGAACCGCTCGGCGGGCTCCGGGGAGGTCAACGCGACAGGGTTCTTCTGGGACCGCGCGGGCGACGACACCTACGTCACGGAGCGGACCACACCCTCGCCGTCCTCGCCGGCCTTCGGTTGCGTGGGCGTGGAGAGTGCCGAACCCGGTTCCTTCCGCGCAACGGTCCCCTCGGCGGGGGTCTTCCTCGACACCGGAGGGCACGACACCTTCGCCGAACGCCGGCCGGAGGAGTTCACGGGGCCGCCCCTGCTCGCCGGGGAGGAGTCCTGCTGGCGACACTCGACGGTTCCGCGCCAGGCGAGCTTCGGCCTTGACGCCAGTCACTACCGCTCGATGCCGAGGCCAGTCTACTCGGACGAGTCTCTGGAGATCCACCGCTTCGAGACGAGCTGCAACACGTACTTCGTGACCTGCCGCCGGACCGGGAAGTTCACCGTCGTGGACCCCGGCGCCGGCATCCTCCCCGAGGCGCGGGCGTTCACCTCCGGCGGACGGGACCTTGAGGCGGTGTGGATCACGCACGAGCATGGCGACCACCTGACGGGGCTTGCGGAGCTGGTCGCGGCGTATCCGGTGGCCGTCTTCGCCCACCCCGAAACGGTCCTCGCGATGCCTTCGGTACGGGAGCACTGGACCGACTGGTGGGCTCCCGCGGGTTCGCCCCGCCCACCCATGCCCGACCGCCTCGTGCGGGACGGAGAGGAGATCGCCGTGGGCCGGACGAAGACCGTGGCCCTCCATGTCCCGGGCCACGCGCGGGGCTCGCTCTGCTTCCGGTTTGGCGACGCGGTGCTTCTGTCCGGAGACGTGCTTTTCCGGGGTTCGGTCGGCCGGACGGACCTCGATACGAGTGATCCCGAGCTGTTCCGCCGGGAACTCAGCGCGAAGATCTTCGATCTCCCCGACGAGATGGTCGTCCTGCCCGGCCACATGGGCGAGACGACGATCGGTGCGGAGAAGAGGGACAACTGGTTGTTCGTGGATTACGTGCGGGCGGCGCGGGGCGAGCCGCCGGTCCCGCGGCCGTGGATGGGTGTCATGCTCGACCAGGACTACGAGGGGCCGGGCCTCAGGGTCCGCGAGGTGCCCGCGGGCACGCCCGCGGACACGTCCGGGGTGAAGGCGGGAGACGTCATCCAGCGCCTCGGCGACGCCGAACTGGGGCGTGCCGAGGACCTCGCCACGGTCCTCCGGACCTTTCGGCCCGGTGACCGGGTCGTCCTGACGATTCTTCGAGATGGCACGGAGATCACCCTCGACTTCACGTTCGGCGAACGTCCGAGGTGATTTCGAATGCTGGCGGCGTGGAGCCGTCGGGGGTCGAAGGCCTTGGCTTCGACCAGCGGTGGCGGATCGAGATCGTGATCGGGCCGGGAGCGGCGGCCTTCAGGCTCCGGTGACGATCGGCATGGGAGATCCCGAGGAGGCGGAGGAAGAGGATCAGGCAGACGCCGCCGCCGATGGCCACCAGGATGAGGGCTCCGCTCCGTGAGACCTCCTTCGGTGGTTCGGTGGTTGCCTCCGGTTCGACCTGCTGCTCCGGCGGCAAGGTGTGCCGGTCGAACCATACCAGCCCACCCTGGTTTGCGGGCCCGGGCTGCCGGTCACCGGAAGAAGCCGGTCCGAGGACGGCCTCGGCGAGGTCCCGGACGGATTCGCTCTCACTGTCCCGGAGTTCCTCCAGGCGGGCATGGACCTCCCGGCGGTGCAGCGTGGACAGGGAGAGCAGTCGGACGGCTTCGGCGACGGCGTCCGGATCGGGGCTTCCGAGGTCCGCGAGCAACTTCAGGCCGTTCTCCTCCCACCAGCGCTGCTCCGACTCGAACCACAGCCGCCAGCGTCCGATATCGGCGGGGAGGTCCAGGCCGCTCAGGTTCCGGAGTGCCCAGAGCGCGCTCGACCGGACTGCCTCGCTGTCGTCTTCGAGAAGGCGGATCAGTTCCCCCGCCGCCAGCGGATCCATGAGCTGTCCGAGGGCCTGGGCGCTCTGCCTTCGGAATGCCGGATCCGGATCCGCGAGGAAGCCCCGGATGCCCTCGAGCAGAGCCGCGCATTCCTGCCCGGGAGGCATGCGCCCCAGTCCGGAGAGGACGAGCAGGTCCATCGTGCGATTCCGGCCGAGGAGCCCGGCGAGGTACGACATCGAGGTCGTGCGGGAGGCAAGGAGCACGCACTCCGAGAGGTGAAGCCGATGGGCCTGGGGGATCGAGTCGTCGAGCTTTCGCAGGACCTCGGGGAGCGCGCGCTCCGGGATCCGGTCGATCGCCGCTACCGCGACGCGCTCCGCGGGCCGGCGGAGGTCAGGACCCGCCGAGCTGACGATCGAAAGGAGCGTGGCGAGGTGGTGCGGAGTAGCGAAGTCCCGGAGCAGGTCGAGTGCCGCGAGTCGGATCCGGACATCGGTCTCGCCCGTCACCGTAGCGAGCAGCCAGGCCGCGGGTTCCGGCTCGGCGACCTTCGCGACGGCGAGCGCGATGGCCTCCCTCCGGCGGGCGTCCCCCCCTTCCGTGTGGAGGATCAGAAGCCGGGGGTACACGGTGGGTCCCCGGGCGGCGAGGAGCGAGGCCAGACCTTCGGCCCGCGAGGCGGCCGGGGCGTCCAGGATCTTCCGGCACTCGGCCAGCAGGGGGTCCCCCTCCGGCACCGCGTCCTCCCGGGCCAGGCCGAGCGCGGCGGCCAGCAGCAGGACTGACAGGCCGAGGATCGTGGACGTCAGAGCTGGGCGGAGCGGTCGGGCCACCGGCTCAATTCTCCGGGAAGGGAGCGCGGCGGACGGAGACCGAGTGCAACGTCTTCTTCCAGTCGGAGGTCTTCGAGAGCGACTCGTCATAGTGGAACGTGGCTCCCCCCGAGATCTTGATCTGGCGCCCCACGAAGCTCCCGAAGATGTCGGTCGTGCCAACCGGTGTCACCACCGCGTTCGGCGCGTAGAGGGCGCCGTGGAAGCCCGAACTGCCGGTGAAGGCGACCGAGGTCGCCACGGAGTAGACGACGAAGTTCGCCGGGAGCCCGTCGCAGTTCAGGAGTCCCTGGCCGGTGAGGTCGAGGGTGCTGCCGCGGTGGTACAGCACGACCTTCGCGCCGGGGTTCACGATCCACTGGGACTGGCCGCTCATCTTGAAGTCGCCGTCGACGTAGACCGTCACCGCGCCGTTGCAGGTGACCGTCCGCGAGGCGGTGAGGCTCACGCTGGTGTAGTGGTAGATCCCGGCATTCAAGGTCCGCGAGGAGTTCAGACTCCCGGAGGCCGGGATGGGTGGCTCGTACTTCACGGGAGCCAGGGGGCTCGGGGCGGCCGCCGGTGTCGTGGAGCCCGAGATGTAGCTCGAGCCGCTGATGAGCACGGCATGGCCCGGACCGGGGGTCACGTCCCCGAACACGGTGACGCTTCCGCTGATCTGGATGTTTCCGTTCGAACCGAGGTGTCCGTGCGCCCGCGCGTAGGTCTCGCCGGTCTTGGGGTCGACGTGGACCGCCTGGCTGGCGTACGTGCCCAGCGTGGTATCGTAGCTGTCGGCGAAGATGTTCCCGGTGCCTCGCAGGTCGAGGTCGCCGAAAAGGGCCTTCGCGAAGGGGGAGGTGATCTCCGGAGCGAGGACCATCTCGACGGCCCGCCGCTGCGCGCCGAGGATGCCGCAGGAGGTGATGGTGAACGTGTCGCCGGCGGGGATCGCCCGGACCCAGTAGGTTCCGCCGCCGAACCCGAGCGGTGCGGTCGATGAGCCGATGTTCCCGGAGCCGCCCGACTTGATGTCCACGATCGATGCCTGGAGTCCGCCTTCGGCGACGTAGTAGGCGCGGAGGCCCTGCGCCCGGGACGACTGGAGCTGCGCTTCGCCCACGCCGCTCCGCGTCATGGCCATGGCCAGTCCGCCGATGGCCACCAGCAGGACGAGTCCGACGACGAGGACCGTGCCGTGTTCCTCGCGGTTCCCCTTCCCGCATCCGGGTCTCGAAGCAACGTGGTTCATGGTTCAGTTCCTTGGTCGAACAGTTGTGGCCGCGGTGGAGCTGAGAATCCGGCCGGTGGCGTCGGACCGCTCGATGGTCAGCCGGAGGATCCAGACGTCATCGCTCCGGTCCACGCAGAAGCCCCGCTCGTCGATGAGGCCGTTGCCGTTGTCGTCCAGCCCGTTCGGTATCTCGCCTTCCAGGTACTCCCGGACCCAGCGTGTCATCACGGTCGTACGAGTGGTCCCGGAAGCCGGGATCACCCGCTTCACGAGCACTCCCTCGTCGATCAGCCCGTTGCCGTTGTCATCGTTCCCGTTGTTCTGTTCACCGGAGTCGTAGAGCAGCTCGACGACGATCGGATCGCCCCACAGCGTCTTGCCTTCCGCGAAGCCGGCGCTCTCCTGGAAGGTGATCTTCGCGGTGCTCAGCGGTGCCACGGGAGCCGGCTCTATGATCTGCTGTCCGGAGTAGAGGAGGACCTCGGCGATCTCCTCGAGCATGGAGTGCGCGCGCTGGTCGAGCTCGGATCTCGTCACGCCGACGGCATAGGTGTCCGTGCTGGTACCGAGCAGGGCGTACATGGCGGCCGCGACGACCGACAGCACCCCGCCGACGATCAGGACTTCGACCAGCGTCACGCCGGTTTCCCGCCTGGCCAGGTCCATTACCCGTCTCCCAACACCGTCGAGGTTTCCACGGACCGGAGGCCCGTCACTCCCTGCCACGAAACCCTCACCCGGAGGGGCAAGAGGACATAGTCCCCCGAGTGGTCGTTCCCATCGATGGTCCCGTCCCCGTTCAGGTCGCGGGGCATGCCGAAGTGCGCGTCCGTCGCATCTTCGCGGAGGAGTCCGTCGTCCCCCACGGGGAAGGAGATCCAGGCGGTGAGGTTCCCCTCTCCTTCGCCGCCGCGGCCGGGATCGAAGCGGAAACTGGCCCCGGGTGCCGTGTAGGCCCCGTCGGGGTCATCGTAGGGGTTGCTGTTGAAGGACCGGAACACCACGCAGCACGGTATCGCGTGGAGGCGCTCCACGATCTCCCGCGCCGCCCCCGTGGCGACCGCCGTCTCCCGATTCACCGACGCCAGGGTCATCGCGTTGACCAGGGCGGCGACGAGCGCGCACGCCCCCACGGCCAGGATGGCCCCGGTCACGATGACCTCGACGGCCGTGAAGCCTGCGTCACCCCGTTCCGGATTGCTCATGGTGCTCCAGTGGACCCGTGATCCGGCCATGCGTCCCTGTCTCCCGCCGCGTTGTCGGGGATTCTAAGCCATCGACTCTATCGGGATTCTTGCCGGAACGGACTTGAGGGAATTCCATCGGGCCGCGGACCGGGGACCGGGCCCGGATACAATCCCGAGGATGGTGCGGATCGTCTCCCTGGTGCCGAGCCTCACCGACGCACTCGCCGCGATGGGCCGGGACGGGTGCGTCGTCGGGCGGACCCGCTACTGCCCCCCGTCCCTCGACGGAGGTTCCGAGGATGTCGGTGGGACGAAAGACCCCCGGGTCGACCTCATCGTCTCGCTTCGACCGGACGCGGTCCTCGCGGTGAAGGAAGAGAACCGGGAACGGGACGTCGAGGCGCTGCGGGCGGCGGGCCTCGTCGTCGTCGTTTTCGAGCCCCGCCGCCTCTCGGACGTTCCGGCCCTGGCGTGGAGCCTCGGCCGGCTCGCCGGCGCGGCCCGGCAGGGGGAGGCCATGGCCGCGCGCGCGGCGGCGGCGATCCGGATGGCCCGGGGGCGAGCCGCGGAGCGCCGGCGGATCCGGGGAGCCTGGCTTGTCTGGAGAGGCCCCTTCCGGATCGCCGGGCCCGATACCTACATCGCCGATCTGCTCCGCGCCTGCGGAGTCGATGATCTCTTCCCCTCGGGGGAGTCCAGGTACCCCGAGGTTGCCCCCCCGGCGATCGCCGCCGCCGGAGCCCGCATCGTGTTCCTGCCGAACGAACCGTTCGCCTTCGGCGCCGAGCACGTGCCGGAGTTCCGCGCGCTCGCCGGCCTCGGCACCGAGGGCCCTCCCGCCACCGTGCTCTGCCGGGGTGATCTCGTCGGCTGGTACCCGGCCCGGACCGCCGAGGCGCTCCGCCACGTCGAGGAGATCCTGCTCCGGGAGTTCCCCGGGTGACCGTTCTCTCAGGAGAGCGTGACGTCGCCGTGGCCGGCGGCGTTTACTCTGATGGGCGGGAGGTCTGATGCGCGCGACCCTGTTCTTCCCCCTCGGGCTTGTCATCGGGGCGGCGGTGGCGTGGGCCGTCCGGTCCGGGTTCGACTCGACCCCGGCGAAGGCCCCCCCTCCGCCCGTTGCCGCCCCGAAGGCTGCCCGTGAACCTCCCGCGGCTCCGCCCCTCGAGGCCGGCGCTCCAGAGCCGGCTTCTCCCGGGGATTCCCAACCGGGCCGCGCCGCCTACCACGTCCTTCTCGCCGGCGCCCGGGCCTCGGAAGGGAACGGCACGGACCTCGAAGCCGAACTCGATCTCGCACTGGCCGCCGAGGCGACGCCGGAGCAGTTCTCGGCGGTGCTCGGTCTCCTCGAGCCGGGGGCGAGTCGCCTGCTGCTCGAGGCTCTCGCGTCGAGGTTGCCGCGGCCCGGCTTCAACTCCGCGAGGGCCGCGCAGTGGTTTGCCGAGGCGGACCTGACCGAGGGCAGCTTCCGGCTCCTCGCGGCCGCGATCGAGGAGCCGGGTGCCGACATCCCGAGCCTTTCGGGACGACTGGTCGAGGCCGACCCTGAAGCGGCCGCCACGCTGCTCCTTCGGCTCTCCGCCGAGATGGACTTCGACCAGCAGCTGCTCATGGCCATCGCGGAGGGCCTCGCGGATGAGGGCCGGCCGGATCTCGCCCGGCCGTTCCTCGATCGGGTGCTGGCCGGGGACCCCGGGAGCTTCCGGGCCGTGGACGTGCTGTCGCGGATGGACCCCGGGGCCGCGCTCGCCGCCGCGGAGGCGGGTGTCCGCCACGCGCCGGAGAATGCCGGCCTGTGGGGGAAGCTCGGCGAGCTGCGCCGGGCGGGCGGGGACACGAGGGGCGCCTTCGAAGCCTATCGGCAGGCCGCACTCCTCGCGTCGGACGAGGACGACCGGCGGACCTGGCTCGTCGGGATGGCCGGGGCGGACCCCCTCGCGGCCCTGCCGCTCATCCGGCGCTACGCCGCGGACGGTGACGACGAGACGATGGGGGTTCTCGGGCGGACGCTCTCGGTGGTCGGAGAGCGGGCGGAGGCGTTCGAGGTGTTCCTCGCCGCGCACCGGAGGGACCTGTCGGACGCCGAGTGGCTCCACCGCCTCGTGGCCCTGGATCCGGCGCGAGCCGAATCCATCCTGCGCGAGGAGATGGACCGCCCGGATGCGGAGGTGAACGACGAGGTGGTCGGAGCCTACGCCCAGGCGGTGCTCCGGGACGGGCGGGCCGACGCGGCGTTCGACGCGTTCCTCCGCGCGCACGAGATGGACCGGGAGGACTGGGAGTGGCTCCGCGGCCTCGCCCGCTCGAACCCCGCCCGCGCCGCGCCGCTGCTCGAAGCCCTCCGGGACGAGATGCCGGAATCGGCGAACGTCCTCGGGGCCCTGGGCGATGCCTGGGCGGGCCTCGGGAGGCGGGCGGAGGCGGCGGAGCTCTTCCTCGAGGCGATCGAGTCGGACGACTCGCCCGCCCGCTGGATGGCCGCCCTCGTCGCGGTGGAACCGGGGCGGGGGCTGCCCATGCTCCTCTCGGCCGTCGAGGCGAAGTCCGGCGACGATGAGTACTGGGGCGCCCTGGGCGATGCCTACCGGTCCCTGGGACGGATCGAGGAGGCGCGAGAGGCCTACGACAAGGCCCTTGCCCTCGACCCCGACGACTGGGAGTGGAACCTGAACCGCGAGCAGATCCGCTGACGGACCTGTTCCGCGTCCCGGGTCCCGCCGGTATCATCGCCTTGTGGTGCTCTTCCCGGACGCCAGTCCCGACCGGCCGGTCTACCTGTCCTGCGACTGCGGGGGCCGGCTGACGCTCGATGCACCTCCCGAGAGCTGGCCCCTCGCCTGCCCCGGCTGCGGGCGCCCGCTCGTCCGGGTGGATGGTGCGACCATCGGGTCGCCGGGGGCGGGGACGAAGCTCCTGGCCTCCACCGGCGCCACGGAGGTCCCGGCGCGGGTCGTTCCGCTCTCCGGAGCGGTGGAGCGGTTCCGCTCCGGCCTGCCCGCTCCGCGGGAGACCGAGCCCGTCATGGAGATCGCGGGGCGGGACTTCCGGAATCGCCCGGTGCGGCGCATCGTGAAGGTCGAGCCGCCGGAGACGTTCGGCATGGAGACCTTCGCCCTCGCGCTCTGGCTCGCCGTCGTGCTCGGCGTGATGCTCGGCCACGCGCTGCTCACCGAGGCGGAGTTCACCGCCGTCAGCGTGCTCCTGTCGAGCGCGCTGTTCGCCGGCGCGACCGTGGTCTTCGTCCTGCTCCAGACCTCCACCGTGTTCCCCACACTCCGTCAGCCGTCCCGGGCCGGGCCGTGGTTCACCTTTGCCGCTGCGGGCGTGCCGGTGTCGGTGGGGGTGGTGGCGCTCTACTTCCGCGCGCTCCGGGGCTCGGGGGAACTGCCCCTCTCGGACCCGCTGCAGGACCTGCTCCGGGACCCGGCGTCCTCGCTCCCGATCCTGGTCCTCGCCGTGGGCGTGATGCCCGGCTTCTTCGAGGAACTGGGATTCCGGGGCTGGATGCAGTCCACCTGGCGGGAGATCGTCTCCCCGCGCCGTGCCATCGTGCTCACCGCCTGTGTCTTCACGGTGGTCCACTTCTCGATCCTGTCGATCGCCTGGCTCCTCCCCATGGGGCTCTGGCTCGGCTGGCTCCGGGAGCGCTCCGGGAGCCTCTGGCCGGGCGTGCTCGCCCACGCCGGCCACAACATCGGCATGGTCCTCCTCATGCGATTCACTGGCTAGCAGCCCTTCGGAGTAAGCCCTCATGCGCGCGGGAGCTTCTCGGCGACGGGCCGCTGGCGGCCGCCGGGGGGAGCGGTTAGAATGCGGCACCCCGGGGAGGGACGTGCCGTGGGTATTGCCATCAACGTGATCATCGCCGTCGTCGGCGGAGTAGTCTGCGCCGCCGTGGCCGCATCGAAGGGGCGGAACGCCGTGGGCTGGTTCTTCTTCGGGTTCCTCCTCCCGCTGCCCGGCATCATCGTCGTGCTGGTGGTTGCCAACCTGAAGACGGAACGGGCGCGGTTCGAGCACGCCGCGGCGGAGCGGCGCCGGCTCCGGGAGGAACTCCGCCTCGAGCGCATGCGGAACCAGCAGTTCCGGAGCCTCGCGCAACAGCGCCTCGATGTCCATGACCGGGCTCTCGGTGTCGACACCCGGCACCTCGCGCCGTCCCTCGGGGCGGCGGGCGACCCGGTGCGCGAACTCGGGCCGTCCGTGGCCGCGGCGACCGCGGACCCGCCACTCGCGCAGACGGGCGCGCCTCCCGTCGCTCCGCCGCCGGCCATCTGGCACTACGCCACCCACGACGGCGTCCAGCGGGGGCCGGTGCCCTTCGAGGACCTCTGCCTGGCGTGGCAGTCGGCGGAGATCGACGGGGGATCGCTGGTGTGGAGGGCCGGGTGGAAGGACTGGCACCGCGTCGCCGACGTTCCCGAACTCCTCAACCGGCTGGAGGTCTGACGTGGACGGCGAACGGGGAGTCGCGAGGTTCGACGGGCTCTTCACCGGGGCCTTCGCGATCCATCCGGGCCTCGAGGGCGAGCGGGAGGAAGCGATCCAGGCCCTGCTGGCGGCCTCTCCGGTCCGCTTCCAGGTCCAGCGGGAGCCGGGCGCGGCCACCCTGCTGCCCGATCTTTCCCCCGTGGAGTTCACGGTGCCGAATCGCCCCTCGGAACGCCTGCTCGGCGCGCTCCGTGACTTCGTCCTCTCCCTCGGGCCCGAGGGAGAGTGGCGCGTGGAGAGCACGCTCCGCGTCCAGGAGTTCGTCGGGAACCGGGTGTTCGAAGGGGTCTACGTCCACGAGGACCTCGCGGGCATCACGCTGACCGCCCGCGAGCGGGCGGCGCGACCCGGGGAGGCGCCGTGTTCGCCGCAGGGGGGGGTCGCGGAACGGGCCGAGACCTTCGCGCGGCGGTGGCGGTGGCCTCTCGTGGGCGCCGCCGCTGTTCTCGCGGTGCTCGTGCTCCTCGGTTTCCAGACCGGGTTCCTCGGCTTCGGGGCGAGCGGCGTGGAGGGGCCGGCCATCGATCCGGGTCCACTCGCGGCCATCCTCGAGTTCACGGTGGTCCGCGGGGCGGGAGGAAGGCTCACGTTCCACCTCCGGCCGGGTCCCGAATTCGCCCGATTCCCGGAGGTCGCGGCATCCTGTGACCTTTCACCGGGCGTGTTCCGCGTGCTCCTCGTGAAGGAGAGGCGGGCTTCGGGTCCGATCCTCGCCCTGGATCTGCGGGACCTGCCGAGTCGAGCCGCGAAGCTCGGGGCCGGAGAGACCCTCACCGAAAGCCTTCCCTGGAACGGCGCGAAGTTCGACGAGGTCCTCATTTGCCGTTGAGGACGCTGCTCCTCGCCCTGCTGGCGCTGCCCCTTCTCCCCGCTCCCCGGACCGCACCGGCTCTCGTGCCGGTGCGGGTGGACTTCCCGGCCGGGGCGGATCCCGCCCTCGCCGTACCGGTGACCGGCGGTGTCCCGTTCCCGGCAGGGGCCGTGGCCGAAGCCTCCCGGGTCCGGCTCGTCCGGGGCGAGGAGGAGGTTCCCGCCCAGGCCGACGTCACCGCCGTCTGGCCCGACGGCAGTGTCAAGTGGCTCACCGTCTCGACCGTGCTGGCGCCGATCGCGGCACGCGACCTCGCCCTCCAGTACGGAGCGGGAGTGGAGCGAGCGGCGGTGCCGGACCCGGTCCCGGTGCCCGATTCGGCGTTCCGGGTTCGGGTCGGCGGGCAGAGCGTGGACCTCGCTCTCCGCCTCGAAGTGACCCGTGTCCGGGGTCCGGACGCCTTCGCCGGTCCGGGGCGGCGCTGTCTCGATCCGAAGGGTGCAACCGCCGGGGACACCGTGGAATCCGGATCCTTGGAGGTTGAATTACGCGGCCCGGTCCGCGCCCGGGTCCTCGTCCGCGGCGCCTTCCGGATCCCGGGGTTCGGCGCCACGCTGCCCGACCAGGTTCGGGCGGTGGAGCCGGCGGAACGCGTGCCGTTCACGTTCCGGGTCACGGTCTTCCGGGGACTCCCGATCATCCTCGTGGACCACCAGATCGTCTACACCGGCGAGCCGGACCGGGACTTCATCCGGCGCTGGGCACTCGTGCTGCCGGACCGCGGGGCGGGGACGGAGCGGCTCGTCCTGGAGCCGGGAGTCACGATCGACCGGCGGGATGGCGGCGAAACGACCATCCCCGAACCGGCCGCGCGCCTCTGCCGCGCGCCGATCGCCGGCGGCGTCGCCCTCCTGCGCAACGGGTTCGAGGACCGTCCGGCCCGCGTGGGAGGGCCGAGAGGCCGGGACGCCGCCGTCGACTTCTGGCCGGTGGAGGCGGGTCCCTTCGACCTCTCGATGATCTCGACTACGGCGGGAACATCGGTCTTTTCGCGCTCCGGTTCCTCCTGTCGGAGACGCACCAGGTCGGACCGGGTCCGTGGAAGGAGAGGCTCGCGGACCTCGGCATCGAGCCCCGTGAACTGCTCCTCTCGATGGAGTGGCGCGAGGGCCTCCGCCGCCACTGCGAGAGGCGCGGCGTCCGCTACGACCCCGACCGCCCCGACGAGAGCGTGCGGCGTCTGATCGCGACGTACCGCTAGCGGAAGCAGGCCGGCAGGCCGCGGCGGATGAAGATCCGCCAGGCCTTGCGGAAGCCCGCGCGGGCGGTCTCGGCGGCCTCGTCCTGCGTGCGGATCAGCTGGCCCATCGCCAGCGCCGTCCGGAGGGACTGCTTGCCGCGCGCGGGAAGTGCCGCGGCGAGCCGGCGCAGCTCGTGACCCGCGACGAAGGCATCCTGGTGCGCGCCGAGCAGGTCCTGCAGCGCCGTGAGGCGAGCGACGAGCGGAGGCGCCTGACGGGCGTAGAGAGGAGCGAAGGCCTCCGCGGCGTAGCGCAGGCGCTTGCCGAGGATCCGGAGCCGGTGCAGTTCCTCCGGTCGCGGGTTACGGGCGTGGATGCTCCCGCCGTAACGCGCGACCTTCCTGAACGCGCGCCGGACGATGGCCGGGGCGGCGACGAGCACCGGCTCGCGGGCCGGGAGGAGGGTCGGCCGGCGGGCCGGGCCGCGCGCCAGGAAGGCGTCGAAGCCGGTCAGGAACCGCTCGCAGCGCCGGGAGTCGAGGGTTCGCAGCAGGTCTCTCCGTGCCCGCGCCCGGCGCCTCTCGAGGCTGTGACGGAAGGGGATGAGGTGGGCGCGGTCCTCCTCGGGCAGGGGCGCGGCGTAGGCATCGATGTTGCCCAGATAGACGTCGAGGTCGCGCACGGCGCCCAGGGCGGCGGCGATGTGCCGGAGGTGGACGACGAAAGCGGTGGCCCGCTTCTCCGGGAGCGCCCCGGCGAAGGTGCGGAAGGCGGCGCGGAGCCGGCGGGTGGCCACGCGCATGTCGTGGAGCGCCTCGGGGTCTTCGCCGAGCCGGGTCCCCGGCTCCCGGGACTTCACCTTCTCGAACTGCTGGCGCAGGACGCGGAACGCCGTGTCGACGAGGCGGTCCGTGCGGCGGGGCACGACATCGAAGACGCGGTCTTTGCCGCGCGCCCGCTCGAAGAGCTCGAGCGCGAGGAGTGCGCGCTCGAGCTTGGTCCGGGTCGAAGGCTCGAGCCCCCGGACCTCGAGGCATTCCCTCGCCGCGGCATCGAGCGTTCCCGCCGGGGCTCCCCGATCCTCGATCTCCACCTCCAGGAACGACTGGACTGTGGACCGTCCGTCGCCGTCGAGGATCGCGACCCGGTCGAGTGCCAGCTCGGCGTCCGCGCCGAGTCTGAAGTGGATCCGGTGGGTCCGAATCCGTGCGACGGCTTCGATCGCCCGCCCCGACAGCAGAGGGGCGAGTCTCCGCGAGATTGCGCCGTCGGGGCGGAAGATCGTGCGGGAGGGCAGGAGGTCCTCGGTCATCTCGCCGCGGTCCCGCCAAGGGGCGAGGGAGGAGGTCACCTCCTTCACGGTGGCTTCCCGGGCGGCGTCCTTCGCACGAACGCGGAGGGAGAGGCCGGCCCGGTAGAGCCGGAAGTCGCCCGTGTCGTAGTAGGTGTCCTCGTGGCGGCTCTCGCCGGCCGCGGTGAGCGGCAACCCGCCGAGAACGGGGGTCGCGGCCAGCGCGGTGAGCTGCTCCTCGGAGGAGGCGGTCCACTTGATTTCGAGTTCGCGGCCTTCCATGGCCTCAGGCCTCCTCGATGCGGACTTCGAGACCGAACACTTCGGCGAAGAGACCGGTCTTCTCCCGCGCTGCCCACTTGGAGAGAGCCAGATCGCCGTCGGCCCTGACCCGAAGCCGGAGCTTGTCGCCATTGCGCTCCGCGTGGACGGACCGGACGCGCTGGGCGTGATCGCGGTCGAGGAGGTCCGCCGTGCGGAGAATGGCGGCGAGCTTGCGGACCGTCTCCCGGTCCTTGACCGTAAGCGCGTCGAAGTGGTCGTGCTGGCGGGTGGGGTGGCGGCGGCGATGGTAGCGGGCAACATTCGCGGCGAGCTGGCGCTGGCGTCGATCGAGGCCCACGATGTCGGACTGAGAGATGAGGTAGTGGGAGTGTTTGTGGTGTGAATCGGCGGAGACGTAGAGGCCGACGTCGTGGAGGATGGAGGAGGCTTCCAGCAGGGACCGGGCCTCCGAGGGGAGTTCGTGCAGATCGGCGAGCTGGTCGAAGAGGGAGAGGGCGAGTTCGGTCACCTTGAGCGCATGAGGCTCGTCCAGGGCGTAGCGCCGTCCCAGGCCGAGGGCGGCGGCGCGGATCTCCCGGCGCCGGGATTCGAGGGCCCCCTTCCGCTCGAGTTCCTCTACCAGGTCGAGGAGGATGCCGTCCTTCAGGCCGACTCCGGGTACGAGGATCCGGTCCACCTTGAAGACGTCCGCGATCTTGGTGCAGACAACGGCGGCGGGCAGGATGACGTCGGCGCGATCCTCGCGGAGGTTGAACTCCGTGACCCGCTGGCGGAAAGTGCTCGAGGCGAGCCGGAGCACGAGATCGCGCAGCGCGCCGACGGAGACGGCCCGGCATCCGCCGTCGAGAGCGGGCGGTCCCTTCAGGTCCTGGCCCGCGATCTCCGCGAGGCTCTCCGCGGAACCCCCGGTGGCGGCCACGAAGTCCACCGGCTCGCGTCCCAAGGCGGTGCGGATCCGCGCGCGGATGGCGTCCACGTAGTGGTCGAGGAGCGAGAGGAAGTCGTTGCCCTTGCCCCGGCCGGGGACGGGGAGCGCCTCGAGCAGCCGCACGGCTCCGAACGGGTAGGACTCGGCACGGACGACGTCGCCGTGGTCGATGACGAGGACCTCCACGCTGCCGCCGCCGATGTCCACCGCGGCGGAGCGCCCCTTCGAGAGATCCAGGCGGCTGCCCACGGCCCGGCGGACCAGGTGGGCCTCCTCGGCGCCGTCGATCACGGTGATGGTGAGGCCCGTCTCAGCCCGGATCCGCTCGACGACCTCGGCCGAGTCCGAGGCCTCCCGGAAGGCGCTCGTGGCGATCGCCCGGACGTGTTCCGCGCCGTGGCGCTCGATGGCCCGGAGGAACTGCCGGAGGGCGGAGATCGTGCGCCCGGCGGCGGCTTCGCCGATCCGGCCCATGAGGAACACCTGCGTGCCGAGGCGCACCGGCTCCCGGAGGTTCTCCAGGACGCGAACTTCCCCCCGGGCGCCTGCTTCCGCGACGAAGCAGCGCATGGCGTTGGTGCCGATATCGATGGCCGCGAACCGACTCACGCGAACCCCCAATGTAACTCTACAAGATTAGCGATCCGCGCCGCTCTCCACGACGCAGATTCCCCGTCTTTATGAAAGCTTGACCGGTTGACGAACTTGGGGCCTGGCCGCAAAGTGATCAGGATGAAAGCACGGCCGGCCACACCGACTCTCGTAGAATTCCCCGCCATGAGACCGAGAATCATCGCCGTATCCCTTGCCGTGGTCGTGGCCGCCCTGCTGGTCGGAACCCTCGCCGGCCGGGCCATCGGGGACGAGGACGAAGTGAAGGCCGCCGCCGCCCTGAAGAAGGCGGTGGATGAGGGCAACCGTCTGTTCCGGGATGCCGCCCTCGGCTCTGGCGGGAAGGCGTGCGCGGCGTGCCATGAGGATCCCGAGAGGCCCAAGCTCGCGCTGGCCTCCCGCGCCGGCGGCTACCCGAAGTGGGACCGCCGCGAGGACGCGGTCATCACGCTCGGGCAGAAGATCCGCCAGATGATCGAGAAGAACCTGAAGGGGACCCCGCCGGAACTCGGCTCGGTCGCCCTGGTATCGCTCGAGGCCTACATCGCCTCGCTCGCCAGCGCCCGCTAGCAGTCCGTCGGGGTGAAGGGTCGCACCGCAGAGATCGTCCTTGGCCCCGACGGGCTGCTAGCCTCGTACCTCCCGGGGCCGTCTTCTGGTGAAATGGTGGCGTGGACCGCCAGGTATACCTATGCGCTCCGGGCTTCGAGGAGCCCCTGCGCCGTGAGATCGGCGAGGGGGCGGAAGCGCTCTGCACCGGCGTCGTGCGGGGGGGGACGGCTCTTCGACCGCTTTCGGAGGATGACCACGTCTTCGCCCGACAGGTGCTCCCCGCGGCGGCGAGCCTGCTGGCACCCTCGGTGCGGCAGCTCGCCGGCCGGGCATTCGACGCGCTCCTGCCCGGGCTCGACTCTTCGGCGGAGACGTGGACCCTTCATGCGCTGGTCCCGGATGACCCGGCGGACCCCCACCTCCCCGGGGAACTCCGCCGCCGCGCGGACCTCGTCGCGGCAGCCTTCCTCGACATCGCGAAGGAGCGGCGCCGGCGGGTCTTCCGCCGGTACCACCCCGACGGAGGAGCCGAGTCGCTCGTTCAGCTTCTCCTCGTCGGACGCGAGCAACTGCTCGTCAGCGCCGCCGCGCCCGCTCCCCTCCCTCGCGGAGGCCTATGGCCCGTGCCTTTCCCGGCCGGTCTGGTGTCGGTTCCCGAGGACCCGGCGGCGCCGTCCACCGCCTCCCGCAAGCTCCGCGAAGCCCTGGCGTGGATGGGGCGTTCCCTCCGGGAGGGGGAGAGGGTCGTGGACCTCGGGGCCGCTCCGGGCGGCTGGACCCACGTGGCTCTCCTGGGCGGAGCGCACGTCACGGCCGTGGACCGGGCCGGCCCGGGGCCGGCAGTGGAAGGCCACCCGCGGCTGCGATGGCTGCGGGGCGATGCCTTCCGCCACGAGCCGGAGAATCCGCCCGTGGACTGGCTCCTCTGCGACGTCATCGCGTATCCGGACAAGAGCCTCGAACTGCTCCGGCGCTGGGTCGAGAGGGGCTGGTGCCGGCGGCTCGTCTATCACCTGAAGTTCAAGGGTCGCGAGGACTACGGCCCGGCTTTCGAGGCGCGGGAGATGCTTCGCACCTCGCGCTTGCGCTTCGTCCGGGCGAAGCATCTCGGGAACGACCGGAACGAGGTCACTTTCATGGCGATGGAGACCACATGAGCGGACCCCGGGAACGGGAGCGCAAGGTCTTCGGGCTCAACGCCGTGCGGGCGCTCGCGGCCTGCCGGCCGGAGGACGTTCTTCGGCTCTATGTGACTCCGGAGCGCGTGAAGGAGTGCGGCGCGCTGCTCAAGGCCTGCGCCGCCCGGCGACGACCGTACCGGATCGTGCCGGAGGACGAGATGGCGCGGGTCTCGGGCAGCGACCACCACGAGGGGGTCTGCGCGGTCGCCCGGCGGCGGGAGGTCCTGAGCCTCGCGGAGTTTCGCGCGCGGATCCCGGACTCGCCCGATCCGGTTCTTGTGGCCCTTCTTCACGACGTCCGCAATCCCCACAACCTCGGGGCGATCCTGCGTACGGCCGCGCACTTCGGAGCGTCCGTGGTTCTCACCGGCCGGTCCGGCGGGGCGGAAGTCTCGGGCGCGGCCTGCCGCCTGGCCGAGGGCGGCGCCGAGCACGTCCTCCTCGCGCGGGAGGCCGATCCGCTTGCCGTCGTGACCGCGCTGCGATCGCGGGAGGTCGCGGTCTACGCCACCGCGGTGGGGAAGGCGAAGCCGGTCCACGAGGTCGCGCTATCTCCCCGCGCGGCATTCCTCTTCGGCGCGGAGGAGGAGGGTCTGCCGAGGGCCCTCCTCGCCGCGGCCGACGCCGCCGTGACGATCCCGGGCAGTGGCGCGGTGGAGAGCCTCAACGTCTCGTGCGCCGTCGCGGTGGTGCTGGCTGACGCCCGCCGCCGTCACCCGCTTGCGTCCCGGCCCTGAGAATCGAAAGAGGCGCGGAACCGGAGTCCCGCGCCTCTTCCCGTCTTCGGTCCCGGGCGACTACTTGCCCGTGACGATTGTCGTCCACTTCGAATACAGTCCCAGAATGCTCCAGCCGTGGTGGTCGACGGTGTGGATCTTCGAGATCCCGCCGGCCTTGCAGGCTGCCTGGACGCTGGCGTCGCCGATGCCCACCAGGAACAGGAAGTTCTGCGCCATGGCGGTTCCCGTCTTCTCGCCCGGCCCGAGAGTGTCGGCGCCGTCGTAGTAGGACGGGTACTTCACGTCGGTGTAGATCACGCCGGCCATGGGGGTCGACATCATCCCGCAACCGCCGAGCAGCAGGAACGGAGCGACGAGCAGCAAGGCAAAGAGGACCTTCATCCGAAACCTCCTGAAAAGGGGTTCTGCCCACCGGAGATGCCGGTCAAGCCGCGACCGTTCGCGTCCTTGCCCGCCCCGGCAACTCCCTCGAACGTTCTTTATGCGACTTTGTCCATCCGATGTCAAGACCCGGGTGGAACTCCGGTGAGAAGGAATGGCCCGAAAACCGGCGCGTGCCGGCAGGGCGGCGCTATTCGTGGACGCCCTCGGTCTCGAGGACGAGGTTCATGCCGGGGCTGAAGCGGACCACGATCTTCTCGGCGAACGTCCCGCGCCGCCACACCCACGTGTCGAAGTTCTCGATCTGCTCCAGAGTCATCGCGTCGGTGTCGTAGTCCCCGACCATGTGCGGCGGGCCGAGGGCAGCGTAGATCTCCCGGCGGGTCATCCCGATGCGGGCGACGCCCTTTTCGATCGCCTCGCGGGCTTCGGGGGAGAAGTCGCCGGACGACCGGGGGGAGGAGACGACGAATTTCTCCAGGAAGTCGTCACCCGGCGCCCCGATATCGAGGTTGAAGGTCCGGCCGTTGCGGGGATCCCTCAGCACGTACTCCCTCGGTCCTCCGCTCAGCAGCAGCTCCGTGCCGACCGGCAGGAACTCGTCGACCGATTGCCAGTTTCGCCAGGTGATCTCCGTCTCGTCGAGGACCCGGAGGTTGCAGCAGGCGAAGACGGTACGTTCCGCCCCCAGCGGCTTCGGGGGGTCCCGGGGGAGCCGGATGGCCGAAAGCTCCGGGAATGTGTTGCAGGAGGTTGCGGCGAGGAGCAGGATCAGGCCCCAGAACCTCGGAAACATCGTCTTCCTCCTTCCGGAACGACGCGACGTCAGGCGATCATATCCGGCAAGCCGGCGATGTCAACGGCGGGAAGGACGGAGGCGGGAGGACGACATGGACCAGGCCCAGACTCCGGAGACCGTGCGTGCCCATCCGCGGGTGAGCGGCGTGAGGTTCCTGGTCGGCGCGGCGAGCTTCGTGATCGTCGTGGCGGGCCTGCAGGCCGCGCGACCCATCGTGATCCCCATCCTCATCGCGGTCTTCCTCGCCTTCGTCTGCGTCTACCCCATGCGCCGGTTGATGCGGCTCGGACTGCCTTCCTGGCTCGCCATGCCCCTGGTGTTCATCGGGCTGCTCGCGGTGCTCGCCGGTACCTCGCTCCTGGTGGGGAACTCCGTGGCGAGTTTCACCGCCTCGTCCGGATACTGGAACGAGCGGATCGTGGACCTCGTCGATCGCGCGCTCTCCACCAGCCGTTCGCTCGGCCTGCGGATCTCCCGGGAGAAACTCGCCGGTCTTCTCGAGACCGACCGGATCCTCACCTTCGTGTCCGACACCGTGGCCGCCGTCCTCTCGGCGCTCTCGAGCTTCATCGTCATTCTCGTCATCTCGATCTTCCTCGTGCTCGAGGCGCACGGCCTGCCCGCGAAGCTCCGGAAGATCCACGGCGACGGCGACGCCCTCACGGGCTACGTGGCGGTTTCGGATCGGATCCACGGCTACCTCTACCTGAAGGCCGTCACGAGTCTCTTCACCGGCGCTCTCGCCGCCGGGCTGTTCGCGATCTTCGGCGTGAGCTTCGCCGTCGTGCTCGGGCTCATCACCTTCCTGTTCAACTTCATCCCCACGATCGGCTCCGTGATCGCGGGCATACCCGCCGTGCTCCTCTGCCTCGTGGAGCACGGGCCTGGTCGCGCCCTGCTGCTCCTCGCGATCTACGTGGGCATGAACATGCTGATCGGCAACGTGCTCGAACCGAGGCTCATGGGCCGGCGGCTCGGCCTCTCGCCCGCCGTGGTGCTCCTCTCGCTCATTTTCTGGAACTGGGTCCTCGGCCCGGTGGGGATGCTGCTCTCCCCGCCGCTGACGATGATGGTGAAGATCCTCATGGAGCAGAGCGCCGACCTGCGGGGCGCCGCGATCCTCCTCGGCACACCGGACGAGGACCCGCCGGCCCCTGACGCGCCCCCGGGCTGATTCAGGCCCGCAGGGCCGCCGCTTCCACCACGCCCACCGTGGTCAGGTTCACGACCTGCTCCACCGTCGCTTCGTACTGGAGGACGTGGGCCGGGAGCGCCGTGCCCATGAGCACCGGGCCGATGGGGATCGCCTCGCCCATGTACTGGAGCGAGTGCATCGTGAGGTTCCCGGACTGGAGGTCGGGGAACACGAGGACGTTGGCGTCCCGATCGATGTCGGCGAAGGGGAAGCATGTCCGGCGGAGCGCGCCATCGCGTGCCGCGGCGAGCTGCATCTCCCCGTCGATCCGGAGGTCCGGCGCCATCTCGCGGGCGAGTGCCACGGCGCGGCGGACCTTCCTCGTGTGGGGGTGGTCGACGCTCCCGAAATTCGAGAACGAGAGCATCGCGACGCGGGGCTCCACGCCCAGGGCGCGGCTCGTGCGGGCCGCCAGCACGGCGATCTCAGCGAGGTCCGTGGCGTCCGGGTCGACCTGCACCGCGCAGTCCGCGAGGAACACGACGTCCCGCGGCAGCAGTACGAGGTAGTGGCTCGAGACCTTCCGCACGCCGGGCGCCGGACCGATCGCCTGGAGCATCGTGCGCAGCGTCTCCACGTAGTGACTCGCATACCCCGCGATCAGCATGTCGGCGTCTCCGCAGCGGACCATCATCGCCGCGAAGATGTCCGGCCTCGTCACGAGCCTGGCGGCGGCATCGCGCATGACGCCGCGGCGCTTCCGCAGCTCGAAATAGGCCTCCACACAGGCCCCGAACCGGGGGCTGCGCTCCGGCTCCACGATCGGTACCCCCCCGAGGTCCAGGGAAAGCCGGTCGGCCTTCTCGCGGATCTCGCGCTCCCGGCCGAGCAGCACGGGGCTCGCGATCCCCTCGTCGAGGAGGATGCCGCAGGCGCGGAGGATCGCTTCGCTCGTCCCCTCGGAGAAGACCACGCGGAGTTTCGCCTGCCGGGCGCGGAGGATCAGCCCCCGCATGGTCTCGCGGCCGGTCCCGATCCTCGTCGTGAGGATCTCGTGGTAGGCCGCCGCCTCCAGTGGTCGCCCCGCCACCTCCTCCCGGACGGCCTGCTCGGCCACGGCGGCCGACTCGCGCACGAGGATCCGCGGGTCGATGGGCTTCGGCAGGAGGTAGCTCGGGCCAAACGCCATCGTCTCGTCCGCGTAGGCCCGCACGACCTCCTCCGGCACCTCCTCGCGCGCAAGGTCGGCGAGAGCCCGGGCCGCGGCGAGGAGCATCCCCTCGGTGATGCTGGTGGCCTGCACGTCGAGAGCGCCCCGGAACACATAGGGCACGGACAGCAGGTCGAGGATGGCGTTCGGATACTGGCCGAGGCCGGTGGCCACGATCACGTCCTTGCGGCAGGCCCGGGCCACCCCGTAGTCGATCTCCGGCTCCGGGGTGGCCAGGGCGAAGACGATGGGGAACCGGGCCATGGACCGCACCATCTCCGGGGTGAGGACCCCGGCGGCGGAGGCCCCGACGAAAACGTCCGCGCCTCGAAGCCCTTCGCCAAGGGACGCCGAAGGGTGCGGGCGGGCGAACTCCCGCTGGTAGGCGTGGAGGTCCGTCCGGTCGGAATGGAGGAGGCCGTCCCGATCGTAGACGAGCAGGTTCTCCGGCCGGACGCCGAGCTTCACGAACAGACGGGCGCAGCCGGTGCCCACGGTCCCCGCTCCGCAGAGGACGACGCGCGCGCCGTCGATCCGCTTGTCGGTCAGATCGAGGGCGTTGAGCAGCGCCGCCGCGGCCACCACCGCCGTGCTGTAGAGGTTTTCGTGGAACACGGGGATCCGGAGGCGCGCGAGCAGGCGCTCGTAGATGATCAATCCCTCGGGCGCCCGGATGTCCTTCAGGTTCACGGCCCCGAATGTCGGCTCGAGCATCGCCACGGTCTCCACGAACTTCTCCGGATCCGTGGTGTCGATCTCGAGGTCGAAGACGTCGAGGTCCGCGAGCCGCTTGAACAGCACGGCCATGCCCTCCTGCATGGGCTTCGCGGCGAGCGGACCGACGGCCCCGAGCCCGGGGACGGCGGTACCGTTCGTCACGACCCCCACGAGGTTCCCCCGCGAGGTGAAGCGGAAGGCCGCCGAGGGATCGGCGGCGATCTCCTCCGCGGGGAACGATGCCCCGGGGAGGTAGGCGAGCCGCATCTCCCGCGGCGTGACGCAGGGCTTCGCCGGTCGGACCTCGATCTTCCCGGGCCGGCCCGCGGCGTGATACTCGAGCGAATCGTGTCTCCGGATCATGACCATTCCTCCGAACCCGCCGAAAGCGGGAATCTCCCGAGCGTCGCCTCGAGCGCCGGGAGGAGAACCGGCACGGGGCGCACCTGAAGGATGAAGACACGGCTCCTCTCGATGCCGAACTCCACGTCCACCGGATGGCCGAAGACCTCCTCGAGACGGGCGGCAAGGCGGACGAGTTCGGCGAGTTCCACGTACTCGAGCGCCGGCCGCAGGCGCTGGTGATAGAGGCTCTCCGCGCGGATCGTGCCCCGACCGGCGCGGCGGTCGAAGACGATCCGTTCCCGTTTGTCCGCCACCGCGTAGCTCATCCGGAAGCCGCCCCGCGTCAGGTCTCCCTCCTTCGAGACGGTGACGTGGTCCGCGGCGACCGTGCCGGAGACGATGCCCTCTCCGAGCCCGAGTCCGGCATTGATGACCATCTCGCCCTCCTCCCCTCGCGCCACGTCCACGGTGAGCAGCACTCCGGACACCCGGGAGTCGACCATGCGCTGGACGAGGACTCCGCCGCCCCCGGCGCCGGGGCCGAAGAGAGTCCGGTTGTGGATCGCGCGCTCCGTCCAGAGACCGCTCCAGCAGTTCGCGAGCGTTTCGAGCAGGGCCGCCTCGCCCCGGACGAAGAGGAAGGTCTCGAACTCGCCGGCGCGGGACGCGGCCTCCGCGTCCTCCTCGCGGGAGGAGGAGCGTACGGCCACGAACGTCTCCTCCCCGTCCGGTCCGAGGGCCCGGTAGGCCGAGCCGATCTCCTCGGCGAGGTCCTTCGGGGGGCGAACCTCGGCGAAGAGCCCGCGGATGAGCGCGGCCTTCTCGGCGGCGGTGGGCCCGTCGCGCGCGAGCACGGTGTCGATGGCCGCGCGGAGGCTCCCGGACCGGCTCCGCTCGGCGGCGAGTCGCGGAGCGACCTCCGCCAGCGGACAGTCGAGAACGCGGCGCAGCGCGGCGTCGGTGACCGTGAACCAGGGCGGCACGAACTCGGCCCCGAGGATGCGGGCGGTCTCCGCGAGGTTCGCCGCCTTGGCCCCCGCCAGCGGCAGCAGTTCGAACCCGCCGTCGGCGGCGGTGAGGATGGTCCGGCCGGCAAGGCGCCGCTCGCGCTCCGCGTCCCGGGCCGCAAGGTCTCTCGCCGGTCGCGCGAGGTCCTCGTGCCCGCCCTCCGGCGTTCCGAGCAGGGCGTCCGCGCGCGCCGCCCGGCGCAGCAGATGGCGGAGGTGGGGGTGCTCCGGTGAGATGGAGATCGCGGCGGCGTCGCGCAGTTCGTGGAGCCTCCGGCGGGCAAGTACATCCAGCGGGGCGGTGGAAGGCGCCCCTCCCGCGGGACCGGCGAGGGCCCTCGTGGCCCGTAGGGCTTCGAGGCGGGGGGCCAGCACCTCGAAGAGGCCGATGGCGCGCGGAATGCGGTCCTCGGCCCTCCGGAAGGCCCTCCGGCGGCGTGCCTCGAGTTCGCGGGCGGTCTGCGCGACGAAGGTCGGGACCACCGCCGTGACGGCGGGGTTCTGTCCGAGGGTCGCGAGGAGTTCCTCGCGATCCGTGACGGTCTCCCCGAGCAGGAGCTCCCGGACCGCGAACCGCGCGAGCACGGGATCGACGAGGCGCCCGAGCACTTTCGCCACCTGATGTCGGGCGCGCAATCGCCGGCCGCGGAGCACGAGCGCGTCGGCATCCGACGGGGCGGCGCCGAGGCACTGCTCGGCCTTCGCGAGGTGGCGCAACCCCTCGGCGAGGGCGAGGGTGTCACGGTCCTGGCCCAGGACTCGCAGGGTTCCGGCGGTGGCGTTGAGGACGAGGAGGTCCCCTTCGACGAGTCGGTGTTCGCGTTCCCGGAGGTTCCGGCGTTCGCCGATCCGGAAGCCGCGGACCTCGTATTCCTCCTCCCGATACTCGGGAACGGTGAAGAGGAGGATCGGAGCTCCGGAGGCATCCGCCGTCCAGCGTCCGGGGATCACCAGCGCGGGTTTGCGGAACTGGAGCGCGATGAGCCCGGCGTGGGAGAGGGCGCCCCCTCCGGTGGAGACGACGCCCGCCGCGCGGTAGAGGCCCGGGGTATCCTCCGGCCGGACCGCGGCCTTCACGAGGATGGCGCCCTCGAGGGCTTCCGCCGGGGTATCGCCGTTCCCGAAGACGGCGTGGCCGGAGGTCCGCCCGGGAGCCGCCGGCAGTCCGGTGATCACCCTCTCCCCGGGAAGTGGCCCCGGCTCCCGGACCAGATCCCCGGCGGCGATTTCGCGGAGCAGCCGCCGGGCCTCCTCGCGGGCCTCGGACGAGGACGGCTCGACCTCCACCAGGGGGAAGTTGGCCCGGCGGAGCTTCCCGGCGAGAGCCGGCAGCGGCACGCCGGGGCACCGGGCGAGTCGGATGATCCCCGCCTCGTCGCGCAGCACCGACAAGGCCAGTCCTTCCCCGGGCAGACCCAGCCGCGCGCTGAGGACGTCACGGCCCGCGACGTGGCCAATGGTCCGGAACGACAGCGTCCGCGCCACGGGTCCCGTGAGGCGGGCGCAGGCCACCGCCTCGGCCACCGCGGCCTCGCCCTCCGCGAGGAGCTCCGCGAACCGCACCGCCTCGTGCCGTCGGCCGGAGGCGGGCCGCGGGCCCTCCGGCCCCGGGATGATCTCGCCGCGGGCCAGGGCTTCCGCGAGTGGGGTGAGGACCGTCTCTTCGAGCCGGATCTGCCCGAGGGCCCGCCTCCGGTCTTCCCCCCCGAACGATGGCTCGGGCAGGCGAAGGGCGGCGAGTCCGGCCGCGAGACGGTCGAGGAGCCCCGGGAGGGGCGGGCCGCCGAAGCGGTCCCCCGGGGGGCCCTCGCCGGTCCACGGGATCTCCTTCTCGCCGAGGGGACCCCGCTCGATCGCGGCGAGGACGCCCCGGCGGTCCTTCGTGAGGAGCGCGCGCAGGGGAAGCGCGCCGTGGCGCGCGAAGGACGCCGCCCACTCCTCCGCCAGCGTCTCCCGGGCCCCGGGCGGGAGATCCAGGGAGCCGAGGACCCAGTCGAGATCCATGAGATACGGCGCGAGGCGCAGCATCGCCGCGGCCCGGTCGCAGAGCGTCCCGAGGTCCACGACCGACTCCTTGTCCGCCCGCGCGTGGACCCGCGTGCCGCGGACTTCCACGTCGAAGCCGAGCGCGGCGAGGAAGGCGCGAAGAGACTCGAGGCCCGGTGCCGGGTGGGCGTCCAGCTCGTAGTTGCTGACCCCGAAGAACTCGAGGTCCACCATCCCGCCCCGCAGTGGGGGCGAGAGGTCGAGGCGCAGGAACGCCGGGTGGTTGCGGAACGAGAGATAGACGTGGACCTCGTTGCCGTAGGAGTGGACCTCCACCCAGGGGAACTTCTCCTGTCCGGCGAGGAGTTGTCGCGCGATGCCGTCGAGGGCGGCGCGCACGGGCCAGGGGAGGCCCGCGTCGCCGGAGAAGTCGGCGTACTTCACCACCTTCGCGCTGGCGAGGCGCCCCTTCGTCGCCACGACGACGTCGGCGGTGCGGCGCGGCGCCCGCCCGGCGCCGACGAACGAGAAGCCGAGGCGCAGACCGCGCTGGTGGAGATAGCGCTTCAGGCCGTGCAGCGTGCGGACCTCCCCCAGGTTCCGAGGGTCCTCGAACGCGTTCACGAGCCGGGTCAGCTCCGGGGACAGATGCTCCCGGCCGGCCTCGCGCCCGAGTTCCCGCGCGATGGCGTCGCGGAGATCCCGCCACGCCCCGGGGAGGAGCGCGCACTCTTCCGAGAGGTTCGCGAACAGCGCGATGAAATCTTCAACGACCGCGCCCATGTCGGCGACGAGCGACTGTACGCGTTCCTTCGTCAGGGGCGCGAGATCGAGGATCCGCTCGAGAAGGGCGGCGTGACGGAGGTTGAGCGTGCGGAAGCGGTCCACGGGGGCGCCGGTTTCGCGCGCGTTGTCCGGACTGCCGGCCTCCCCGCCGTGGGCGAAGAAGATGACCGATTCGCCGGCGCGGCGGAGCCCGTCCGCGCCATCGAGGAGGGAGGCGGCGTAGGGGGGAACGAACAGCGGCAGGGCGCCGCCGGTGACGAAGCCCGCGAGGCGCTTCGCCTCGATGCCGTGGTTCACCCTGGCCCAGCCGAGAGAGGCGACGACCTCGCGGAGGAGCTCGAAGCCGGCGACTTCCTCCGCCCGGCGCATGGCCGCGACGGTGCCGGCCGTCAGGTGCGAAAGATCGAGGTGCGACGCCCGCGTGTAGTCGAGATACCCGGCCAGGAAGTCGTGATCCGCGGGGGCGAGAAGCTGCCGGGCGGTCTCTGGTGGGGCGGGTTCGCCGGAAAGATCGAGGATGCGGGCGGCCAGCCTCCGGACGCTCTCGTCGCGGGCGTCGAGGAAGTGGCCGGTCAGCGGCCCCGCGCGGGCGAGGATGCGCCCGGCGTCGGCGATGGCGTCCGGTCCGGCGAAGGGCGAGTCATCGATCTCGACGCGCTCCGCGATCGCGGCGAGGATCGCCCCGCCGGGGAGTGCGTCCCGCTCCGCGGCGAGACGCAGCGCGCGGCGGGCGAGTGAGGGGTCGCGCGCGCCAAGGAGCGATCTGAAGAGGGGCCAGGGATCCGCGAGACCGGCGGCGGCCTCGGCGAGGAGGTCGAAGACCGGCACCAGGACCGCGCCCGCCCGCTCGCCGAGGAGGTCGCCGAGAGGGTGGAGCGGGGCCGGGTCCGGAAGCGGGAAGTACCGGCGGAGTCGATCGCAGTGGCCGGCGACATCCACGGGATCGGCCGTCGCGAGCCGCGCTGCGGCGGCCACGCGCCCGACAAGGTCGGCGATCTCGTCCCGCGAGGACATGGCGCCCTGTGCGCGGCCCGTGGATTGTACGCTTCCGCGGAGCGCGGCGCCACCCCGTTGTGGCGACCGTCCGGCCTGGCCGCCCGTCGCCGAGAGGCTGCTAGCGGCGTGAAGCGAGGCGGACGATTCCGGAGCCGAGGAGGCCGAGGAGGGCCACCGCGGTCCCGGTGAGGAGCAGGGCAGCCGTGCTGCTGACCCCGTTCGCGATGTCTGCCGGGGTCACTTGTGCGCTGAGCCGGCCGATCGTGTCCATGGCGCCCCGCAGGCCAGTCAGGGCGCCGAGCAGCGCGAAGAGGAACGCCGCTTCGCCGAGGCCCCGGACGAGCGCACCCCAGCAGGGCCACGCCCCTTCCCGGCGCACCGCGCAGGCCCCGAGCAGTGTGGCGGCGAGCACGGCGACCCCGAGCGCGAGGAGGGTCCACTGTCCCCACCCGCGCGCGGTGCCCACCCCCGGAAAGCCGGTCCCGGGCCTTCCCGTGTCCGGCCCGGCCGCCTCGGCCGCTTCGACCGTCCAGTCCGTGATTCGCACGGCGGGGATCTGCACGAAGGTGAAGGGCAGCGTGAGGAGCAGGAGTACCACCGCACCCCGCGCCGCGACGAAAGCCGCTCGTCCCATGGTCCGCCTCCCGGCTGTTCGATCCGGGGTCACTCTACCGGATGCGGCAGTCGCGGCGCAAGCAGGCGAAACGACTCCGAGTCACTTCGTCGTTTCGCCGAACAGCTCGCGGAAGAAGGACTCCGTCGCGGCGAAGGAGCGGCGGGCGGCCTTCTCGTCATAGGCGGAGCCGCGCGAGGGGTCGCTGCCGGCGCCGGGGTCGGAGAAGGAGTGGACCGCACCGCCGTAGAGGATCATCTGCCAGTCGGCCTCCGCCGCGTCCATCTCGGCGGTGAACGTCCGGACGTGCTCGGCGACCACGTGGGGATCCGCCGCGCCGTGGAGCACCAGGACCTTCGACCGGAGCGTCTCCGCGGCGGCGGGGAGGGGCGTGTCGAGGTTGCCGTGGAAGGAGACGACGCCCAGGACCTCCGCGCCGGACCGCGCCAGTTCGAGTACCGTGCCGCCGCCGAAGCAGAACCCCATCGCGGCGGTGCGCGCGGGATCCTCCCGCGGGTGGGCCTTCAGGAAGGCGAGACCCGCCGCCGCGCGGGCCCGGAGCAGGGGGCGGTCGCCGCGGTACTTTCCGGCCTGCCGGGAGGCTTCCGCCGTGTCCGCCGGCCGGACGCCCTTCCCGTAGATGTCCGCGGCGAGGACGACGTACCCCAGGCGGGCGAAGCGGCGAGCCGTCTCCTGCTCGTGCGGGCCGATCCCCTTCCAGGCGTGGACCACGAGGACGCCCGGGAGGTTCGTCGCCTCCCCCGGGGGCTGCGCGAGGAAGCCCTCCAGCACGGTCTCCCCGTGCCGGTACTCCACGGTTCCGGTCACGACGTCGGGCTCCGGGTCGCGCTCCGCCGCCGCCGGTGCGCAGGCCGCCGCGGCGAGGGCGAGGAGGATGATGTGCGCGTGTCTCATGGTCCCATGCTGCCATGGACGGGCTAAAATAGGACAAGAACATCCGAAATATGTCGGCCGGCCGGGCGCTTCCCGCCCCGGGCGGCGTCCGATACAATGCGCCGCAATGTCGCCTCTCTGTCCGACTCGCGAAGAACTCCTCGTGGATTGCCGGGGTCGTCCCTATTTCCTCTGGGACTGCGAGCTGACGCTGGACGAATTCCGCGCGAAACTCCGGACGGGAGACCGTGCGCAGCGGGCCTACCTCGCCGGGAAGCTCATGCGCCAGGCGAAGCCCGACGACGTCTTCTCCTTCGTGAGTCTCTCTGAGATCCGGGACCTCTGGCCCGACCTGGCGGGCACCCTCGGCCGCACGCGCGACTTCTGGGAGTGGATTCTCGGCGAGTGGGGGGTGGTGTCATGACCGACTCGCGACTGACTCCCCTCCAGCAGAATGTCCTCGGGACCCTGGCCGGCATCGAACCGCCCTGGACCCTGACGGGGGGAGGCGCCCTGGCCGGCTTCCACCTGTGTCACCGCGCAACGCGGGATCTCGATCTGTTCTGGCACGCTCAGGTGAAGCTCGGTCCGTGGAGGGAGGAGTGCGCGCATCGCCTGCGCGACGCCGGATTCGAGGTCGCGATCCTGCAGAGGTTCGACACCTTCGAGAGGCTCCTCGTGTCGGACGGTGCCGATCGAGTGGTCCTGGACCTGGTCGCGGAGCCGGTGCCGGCGATCGAGCCGCCGCAGCAGGTCCCTCTCGGTGCCACCCGGATCCTGGTGGACACGCCGCACGAGATCCTCGTGAACAAGCTGTGTGCGCTTCTCGGCCGGGCCGAGCTCAGGGACCTCCACGAGCTGAGGGAACTGCTGGCCGTCGGAGGCGATCTCCCGCGGGCACTCCGCGACGCGCCACGGAAGGACGGCGGGTTCTCCCCGCTCATGCTGGCCTTCCTGCTCCGCGACATGCCCGTGGAGATGATGGCCGCGGCGAGTGGACTCGGCGAACCGCTGGCCGGGGAACTCCTCCGCTTCCGCGACGAACTCGCGCCGCGCCTGCTCGCCGCGGCACGGCCCGGGCACTAGCGGCCCGTCGCCGAGAGGCTTCCGCGCGCCTGAGGGCTTACGGCGACGGGCTGCTAGCGAACCACGGCGGGGCCCCCGGGGAGGAGGGCGGCGAAGACCTCCATCTGGGTGCTGCCGTCGGCTTCGTGCACGGAGAGGAGCGGTGAGCCGTCGCGGCGGCGCAGTTCGAAGATTCTCCCGCCGCAGTGCGGGACGGCCTCGACGTCCGCCTCCGCGAAGCCCGGGTCGCGGCCGAGGAACGGGAGGAAGCCCTGCCGAAGGGCTGCCTCCATCGCCTCGCGCGGCTGGCCGAAGCCCTCCGCGTAGCCGTCGATCTTCGAGGCGAAGAGGCGAAGGAGCGTCCCCTCGTCCCCGGCCCGGAACGCCTCCCCGAGAGCGACCGCGAAGGCCCGCATCGACGCCTCTCCGGACACCGTCGCCGCAGCGAGCACCTTCGCGAGGGGCGCGATCTCCGAGTCGAACCGCCACTCCCGGTTATCTCCCGAGGGCAGCGCGAGCGGCCCGCCGCCGGCCTCCACCACCGTCCCCCGCCTCGACACGGTGATCCGGCCCGAGAGGCTCGCGCCGGGGCCGCGGTCCTTCACGGCGACCTTCAGGACGTTCCCCGCGCCGATGAGCAGCGGGTTGAGGGGCATGCCGCCCCCGGCCTGCTCCGGCCCGCGGTGGCGGAAGACCGGAAAACCGTTCAGGGCGACCGTGACGTCGCAGTCCGCCGCGCTGATCCCGAGTTGGAAGATGTCCGCCATCGTCTTGTCCTCCGGAGGTCTCCGGTCATGGTACTACGCCCCTCGCCGATCTCCGCGCCGTCTCGAAAGGAGGAGGGTCGCGGGGAGCACCACGAGAAGGAAGGCCCCGGCCGTCCAGAGCAGGCCGAGCCACAGGCTCGCCGGCGACCAGGTCCTCGTCCGGAGCGAGCACTCCCCCGTGACCGGCAGCACGTAGACCGTGCCGCTGTAAGAACCGAGGACGAGAGCCTCGTCCCCCGCGGCCTCGACCACCGCCGGCGAGCCCCACTGGACGTCTCCCTTGGCGACCTTGTCCCAGATCGGCGTGCCGGTGAAGTACGAGGTGAGGACCTCCCCGGTCGAGGCGTCGAGGACGTAGGCGTGGTTGTCGAGGCAGGCCACGGCGAGGGCTGGACGGCCGCCCCGGGAGAAGAACGCCGGGGCGGCGAAGACTTCACCGCCGAGTGCCCGCGTGAAGAGCGGCTCCCCGGATCCGGCGTCGAAAGCATGGACCTTGTAGTCGTGGGAGCCGGCGTAGACCACGGTCCGTCCGCCGATCTCCCCCGCGCAGACCGTGTTGTCGATCCAGTTCCCGGCCATCCGCTTCCAGACTTCCCCGCCGGTCCGGGCGTCGAGGGCCACCAGGTTGCCGTACTTCGAGCCCAGGAAGAGGAGTTCCCGGCCGCCCGCGGCCGCGAGGCACGGGGCGCCGAGCACCTCGTGGGGCATCTGGTAGCGCCAGCGGATGGACGGCCTTCGCTCCGTCACGTCGACGCAGGAGAGGAGCCCCTTCTGCGCCGCCGCGAAGACGAGAGAGCGGCCGTCGATGACCCTGCCGGCCGGCGAGCCCACGGGTCCCTGGCTCACCTCCACCTCGAAGCGGCGGATCCCCGTCTCCGCCGCGAGGCCGTAGAGGCGGCCGGTCTGGCGGCTGCGGGGCAGCGCCTTGTCGTGGGTGAAGCCCGAAACCACGAGCAGGTCGCCGATGAGGAGCGGCGAGGAGAACCGGGAGTCGCCGAGCGTGGTCGTGGGGGCGACGAGTTCCCGGCTCCAGAGCCGCGTCCCGTCGCGCGCGAGACAGGCGTAGACCGAGCGGTCCGCCGATGAGAAGTAGACGATCGGTTCGTCCCGGACGAGGCCCACCACCGGCGCGTCGAGGATCGGACCGTTCGTCATCCGCGACCAGCGGCGCTCCTTCGCCGCGAGGTCGAGGGCGGTGAGCGCGTGGTCGCAGCCGCCGAGGAAGGCGAGCGGCGTGCCGTCCACGACCGCGAGCGCCGGGGAGGTCCAGACGGGCACGCCCGGGCGGTACTTCCGGTCGGTGAGGCGCGCGTAGTGCCACTCCGGGAGCGGGGCGCCGCCGGGACAGCCGAGGGCCGCGCGCGCCGAGGCCTCCCGCCGGACCATGGGCCAGGGCGGTTCGGCGAGGGCGGCGACCGCCGCCGCGAGGAGAAGGGCTGCGCCGGCGAGCGCGGCGAGGCCCCTCATCGGGACGACCCGGCGGCGGGCCGGGGAGCGGGAGCCCGCCCGCATCGCTTCCAGTCGTCCACGATCCGGATCGCCTTCGTGGGGCAGTGGTCCACGCACTTGAGGCAGAGGTGGCACTCGTGGGGATCGACCGCGCCGTTGTCGATCGCGTCCACCGCGCAGCCCTCGGTGCAGGCGCCGCAGGCGTTGCACTTCGCGGGGTCGGTCACGAGGCTCCGGACGCTGTGGCGGGAGGCCCAGGCGATCGCCTCCCGCCACGGGCAGAGGTAGCGGCACCAGATCATGGGCACGGCGAGGGCGGCGAGGATCACCATGACCGTGGCGAGGAGCGACGCCGGGTCATAGACCTTGCTGAAGCCGAAGTGCACCGGGGAGGTGATCCGCAGGCCGACAATCGCCGCGAGCAGGATGATCGCGAAGGAGAGGACCCGCAGGCGCCGGAGCTTCCCGTCCCACCGTTTCATCCCGAAGAGCAGGACGAGGAGGATGAGGACGAGCACCTCGGACCAGTAGATGCTCGCGTCCTCCACGAAGAAGATCCGCGTCTTCGCGAGGTAGGCCATCCACAGGAGGAAGACGCCGGCGATGGCGAGGGTGAGGAGCGCCGCCCCGCGGGAGAACCGCCAACCTCCCCGCTTGCGGCGCGCGGTCCAGCGCCGGGTGAGCATCCCGGTGAACTCCTGGAGCGCGCCGGTGGGGCAGATCCAGCCGCAGAAGCTCGGGCCGAAAAGGAGGGAGGTCACGAGGACGGTCACCGGCACCGAGCAGTAGTAGAGCGCCACGATGTTCTCGCGGCCGATCTCCGAGAGGCCCCGGAAGAGGTTCCGCACCATCCCGAACACGCCGAGACAGGTGAAGACGACGAAGATGAAGATGACGATGCCGAAGACCTGGTTCAGGTGGCGGAAGAGTTGCCGTCGGCGCTCGGGGACCACGACGGGGACGATGGCGAGGAGGCCGAGGGCGAGGATCGTCAGCAGCTCGACGTAGCTGCCCTCGAGCCCCATGAGGGCCTTGTCCACGAGCTTCAGGTTGGCGGAGACGCCCTCGAAGACCTCCTCGAGGGCGGCGAAGAACCCGGACTTCTCGGGCATGGGGTCACCGGCGGATGGCGGAACCGGAATCAGGATACGCCACGGGCCGAGGAAATGCCGGTCTCGCCGCTCGTCCGCCCGCGCGTCGGGACCGTGTCGGCCTTCGGCGGTTCCCGGTAATAGGATCGCGTGGAGCGGCGCCACCGCCTCCCGGCAGCTGCGGCCCGGTGGTCAGGCCCGGTGCCGGAAGAGCGGCTCGACGCCTTCGAGGCGGGCGAGGAGGGCCTGGCGCTCCCTGGCGGTGAGAGGCCGATGGCGGGCGGCGAGCTCCACCGCCAGGCGGAAGAGCCGCGCGTCCCCCGGGGGTATCGTGGAGGCGACCGGCAGGTCGAGGGCGTAGCGCAGAAGCAGGCCGGCAAGTTCCGGGTCGTCGGCGGGGCGGTACCAGCACTTCGGGTACGTCCGCTCCTCGCCCTCCTTCCACTTCGTCCACGCCAGCGCCTTGAGTCCGAGGAGGGTGGTGCCGGTCTCCTTCGCCTTGTCCACGACCGTCGGGCCGAACTTTCCGTTCTCCACGCAGACCGCGTTCAGGGGGACGAGGACGCTGTCGAAGCGGAACCGGGAGAGCGCGTCCACCGCGAGGTCCGCGTCGTGGGCCGAGAAGCCGAGCCAGCGGACGAGCCCCTCCTCCCGCGCCGAAACGAGGGTCTCCAGCGCGCCGCCGGGGCCGAAAGCCGTCTCCACGTCCTCCTTCTTCGCGAGGCCGTGGAGCTGGTAGAGGTCGAAGTGGTCGGTCTTCAGCAGTTCGAGGGAGCGCGTGAGTTCCGCGCGCGCCCCGGCGGCGTCGCGCTTCGCGGTCTTGCACGCGAGGAAGACCTTCTTGCGGTGCGGGGCGAGCGCCGGTCCCAGCCGCTCCTCGGCGTTCCCGTAGGAGGGGGCGACGTCGAAGTAGTTTACGCCGCGGTCCACGGCCCAGGCGACGACCTCGGCGGCCTCCTGCGGCTCGATGCCGCTCACCACGATCCCGCCGAATCCGATGACGGACAGCTCCGGCCCCTGCGCGCCGTAGCGGCGCCGGGGAAGGGGGGCGGGAGCCGGTGGAGGCGCCGCCGTGGGCGGGTCTTCCGCCGCCAGGCCGGCGCGCGCCGCCACCGCTCCGGCTCCCGCCGCCGCCACGAGTTTCAGGAACTCCCTCCGATCCATGCCGCACCTCCGATGGCCATTGTATCGGGGCGGGGGAGCGGGTCCCGTATCGGTGACCGATCCTGCTCCTGACTCGTGTCACGTGACGCGGGACATCGGATCCCGCGCCGGCTTCGTCAGCGACGGAAGAGGACCTCGGTTTCCTCGCCGGAGCGGACCGTGACGGGCAGGGAGTTGCCGTAGTGCTTGCCGGACCACGTGCGGAGATCGAAGGTGCCCGGCGGGATGCCGTCGAGGAGGAACGAGCCGTCCGCGGCCACCGGGGTCCAGAGGTCGAGGATCGCGATGCCGATCAGGAGCGACTCGGAGGCGGCCGGTGGCTCCACGCTGCCCCGGATCGTGCCGCCGGGCTGCGCGATGAGCATGCCGAGATCGAGCGTCTCCCCGGCCTTCACGGTCTGTACCCCGAGGTCGCGGACCGCGAACCCCCCGACGACGAGGCGCATCCGGTAGCGGCCGGCGGGAACGTCCCGCACGGTGAAGTCCCGTCCGTCGAACTCGGCGGGCACCCGCGACCAGGAGCCGGGTCGGGCCGGAGGCCCGTCTTGCCCGGCGAGGAGCAGCGCGACGCCGCCGAGGCGGGGAGGCATGAACAGGCGTCCGGTGATCCCCGGAGAGAGCGCGGCGAGCGCGAAGTCCGCTTGCTCCTCCAACGGTTCGAGGCGGACCTGCCGGCCAGCCCTGCCGTAGCCCACCGCGCTCACCGTGACGTGGCAGCCTTCCTCCCCGGTCGCTGGCCCGCGCTGGGACCAGGTGCCGTCCGGGCCGGTCCTCGTCTCGTAGACGGCCGCGCCGCCGAAGTCGACACGCACGCGCGCGCCGGGGATCGGTTCCCCGGCCTCGTCGGCGATCCGGCCGCGCACCTCGACGCCGGCGCGGGAGAGGACGAGGTCGGGAAGGTCGAGCCGCTCCTCCGCGGGCAGTGCGACCAGGACCGCCCGGGTGGGGGCGTAGCCGAGGGCGAAGGCCACGACGGAGGCCGTCCCGGCCGGGAGCCTCGCGGCCTCGAACCGCCCGTCGGCACCGGCCTCGAATGGTCGCCCGCCGATCAGTACCACCGCCCCCGGCACCGGCCGTGCCTGGTCGTCGATCATCCGGCCGCGCACCGAGGCCGTGCCCTCGACGCCGGTGCGCAGGACGATGCGGCCGGTCTCCGGGCCTCCGGCCCACGTGGCGGCCTCGGCGAGGATGACTCCCGACCTCGGGTCGATCACGCAGAAGGCCATGCGACCCAGGGGCGGCAGGCCTTCGAACGAGAAACTCCCGTTCGCTCCCGTGGGCGCCTCGCGCCGGAGGTCCGGCGGGCGGGGCGGTCGGTCCTCCGGCACCGTGCCGACATGGAGCGAAAGGAGGACGCGCGCCCCGGCCACCGGCCGATCGTCGGGCGCCCGGAGGACGACGCCGGAGACGGTCCGCTCGGGCAGGACCGTGAGGTCGTGGCGGGTCGTCGTCTTGTCCCCGACGGCCAGGAGTCTCGAGGTTGGTGGACGGCCTTCCACGCCGAGGAGCCAGGGCACGCGCGACCCCGGCCGGCGCGCCTCCGCGTACCAGATGCCCGGGGACAGCCACACCTCGTAGTCGCCCTTGGGCTCGGCGGAGATTCGGAGGGCCCCGCCGTCTTCGGACAACGGATCCGCATCGAGGGTCCGGACTCGGAAGAAGGCGACCTCGGCCCGGCCCACGCGCACCGGTTCCGGTGAGCCGTCGAGGACGAACCCCTCTACCCGCGCGCGTCTGGTGGCGGTCAGGGTGAGCTCCGGTGGCGCGCGGCCGGCCTCGACGGCGAACTCCCCGGGGGTGAACGCTTGTCCGGCGGCACTCCCGCCGATGCGGTAGCGGCCGCGCACCAGGCCGCGCAGGATGAAGCGTCCGCCCCCGGTCAGTTCCACCTCGCAGGGCGGATCCGTCCGGATGGCGAGCCCGTCCCCCTTCGGCGCCCGGCCCGTGACCTCGATCGTGTCGAGGAGGCGGACGTCGATCCCGTCGACGGGGCAGGCCACGGCGGGGACGACGATCGTCTCCCGGCGCTCGGCGCGGACCTCCAGATCGGTGAGGCCGGCGGGCAGGGACGACAGGCGGAAGACACCCGCGGCGTCGGTGCGGGCCTCGATCCGCTCGAGGGCCTCGCTCGAAAATCGCCCGAGCATCGCCTCGTAGTAGGGTCGCAGCACGCCGCCCACGTCGGCGGTCACGACGGCGCCGGCCACGGGGGCGCCGTCCTCGCCGACCACCCGGCCCGAGACCGCGCCGCTCTCCATGAGCCGGATCACGCAGCAGACCGGCTCCCCGCCGATCCGCACGGCGGGCACGAAGCCCCGGGCATCCCCGGCCCGGGCGTCGAGGAGATACGCCCCGGGCGCGAGTTCCCGGAAGGTGAAGCGGCCATCGGGACCGGCGGTGGCCCGGGGTGCGGGCGGGCCGTCCGGCCGGGGCCAGAGGTCTTCTCCGAGGAGGATCGCGCGGACCTCGGCTCCCGGCGCGGGCTCTCCAGCGAACGTGTGTACGACCCCGGACAGCGGCGCGGCCGAAGGCGGTGTGGCGGGGAGGGGCGGGTTCTCCGCCTCGGCTTCCCGCGCGGGGACCGTGGCCCGGCCGGCGGCCGAAGAGTCTCTTCCGGGTGTTCCCGAGGTGGCGACAAGCCAGACGATCCCACCGAGCCCGGCAACGAAGACGACGAGGAGGAAGACCCGCCTTTCAAGCCCCATGAGAATCTCTGACGCCCCCCGCCCCCCGTACTTCCATACAGGGGACGTACGTACCTAATCACCTTTTTCGACAGCCGGTGAGCCGGGGGAAGGCCAAAAAGGTGAAAAGGTACGTACGTCCCCCAGGGGGTGAGGGGGGGCGCGGCGGTGGAGGGGGAGGGGGGAGCCGTGGGCGAGGCCGCGGATCGCGGCGGGGGGGACGCGGGCGAGGAGGACGGTGCCGTCGGGAAGGCGCACCCGGAGTTCGGCAAAGGCGCCGCGATCGGTGACCGCGGTGAGCGTCCCGGCGTAGTGCGCCTCCTCCCCGGGCGCCGCGGGGACGAGGTCCTCCGGGCGCACGTAGACGAGGTTCCCCTCCGTGCCGAGCACGTTCCCGCCTCCGAGGAACTCGGCCACGAAGCGGTTCGCGGGGCGGCGGAAGACCTCCTCGATCGGGCCGTCCTGCATGAGCCTCCCACCGTCCATCACCGCGCAGCGGCCGGCCAGGAGCCAGGCTTCCTCGCGATCGTGGGTCACATGGATCGTGGCGGTCCGCGTGCTCTCCCACGCCTCGCGGAGCGCCTCGGCCATCGAATCGCGCGCCCGCCCGTCGAGACCGGCGAGCGGTTCGTCGAGGAGGAGGAGCGAGGGCCGGAGCACGAGGCTTCGCGCCAGCGCTACCCGCTTCGCCTCGCCCCCGGAGAGGCCGGCCGTCCGCCGGCGCGCGAGCGGGGCGATCCCGAGGAGTTCGAGGACCCCGGCGACGCGCGCCGCCCGCTCTCCCGCCGGGAGCCCGATCGACCGCAGGCCGAAGGCCACGTTGCCGGCGACGTCGAGGTGCGGGAAGAGCGTCGCGGCCTGCGGTACGTACCCCACGTCACGCCGCTCCGGCGGCAGGTCCGAGACGTCGCGGCCCTGAAGCCGGATCCGGCCCTCGTCGGGCGCCGCGAGCCCGCAGAGGCATCGCAGCAGCGTCGTCTTTCCGCCGCCGCTCGGCCCGAGGAGCACGAGGCGCTCTCCAGGCCCTAGCGCGAGCGAAACCGGACCGAGGACGAAGCCGCCGCGGGCGAGCGTGAGGCCCTCGATGGAGAGGAGCGTGTTCATCGCGCGTCCCCCTCGCCCGCCGCCCCGGCCGGCAGGAGCCGGATCGCGGTCTGCAGCAGGAAGAACATCACGAAGGAGAACAGGAGCAGCGTCACCACGAGCGGCGCCGTTTCCGCCGCGCCGGCGCTGAGGAACCGGGTGTAGGCCTCCACCGGGGCGGTCACCGGGGTCGGCGCGAGGATCACGATCGCGCCGAACTCCCCTGCGGCGCGCGCGAAGGCGAGGACCGCCCCGAGGAGGATCCCCCGCGAGGCGAGTGGCAGCGTGACCCGCCGGAAGGCCCCGAACGCCGAAGTCCGGAGCGTCCGTGCCACCGCCTCCAGTTCCGCGGGGACCGCGTCGAAAGCCGCGATGGCCGCCTTCGCGAGGAAGGGGAGCGAGACGAGGACCTGGGCCACGACGATCCCGAGCCGCGTGTTGTCCACCGGCACGCCGATGAGGCCGTGGACGAACTCTCCGAGGTACTGGTTCCGCCCGAGCACCGAGATGAGCGCGATGCCGGCCACCGACTGCGGGATCACCACCGGCAGGTCGATGACCGAAAGCAGCACGGTCCGGCCGGGAAAGCGGAGGCGGGAGATGCCGTAGGCCAGCGGCACGGTGACGGCGAGCAGCACGCCGGTGGAGATCGCCGCCGTTTCGAAGGTGAGAGCCAGGGCGGCGCGCACCCGCGCGTCCTTCAGGACGTTCCCCACGTTGAGGAGGTTCTCGCCGAGGACGGAGACGACCACCGGGAAGAAGACCAGCGTGAGGAGGGCGAGGCCGGCGCCCAGGAAGACCTTCGCGAGCCCGGCGCGGGCCGCTCCGCGCGCGCCGAAGACCGCGCTGAGGGCGAACCACGAGACGAGGAGGGTTTCGAAGGCGAAGGGCTGGAAGAACGTGAACGCGAGGACGAGCGCCCAGAAGTAGGCGAGGAGTCGGAAGCTCCGCGCGGCGGCGCAGAGCAGCAGGAGGAAGAGGAGGAACAGCGCCTCGGCGTTGTCGAGGAGGAGGACGAAGGTCGCGTAGAGGACGAAGTAGCTCGCGACGAAAGCCGCGAGGAACCGGAACGGCAGGTGGCGCGCCACCTTCGTTCCCACGTAGACCACGAGGACGTTCACGAGGAGAATCGCGCCGCTCGTGAGCGCGTCCGGGGCCACGAGGTCGCCCACGAAGGCGTGGGCGGCGACGAGGAACATGACCGCGCCGCCGAGGAGCGGTTCGCCGCGCCCGGTCAGGAGGAGCAGGAAGACGACCGCGTTCGCGGCGAGGAGCAGGAGCGGGAGCAGGCCGAAGGGCTCGGTCCCGCCGGAGGCCGAGAGGACGATGTGGGCCGCGACGTGGGCGGCGAGGAGTGCCCCCGTGAGGCTCGCCACGGTCCGCCCCCCCCCGCGCCCCGTCACCGGCCGGCCTCCGCGGCACCCATCAGCGGAGATCCCCGCCGAAGCGGACGAGCGTCCCGAGCAGGTCCCGCGCGCGCTGCGTCGCGGCGCCGGTCCGCCCGCGCAGGACCGGTGGAGCGAGCGGCCGGAGTCCCAGCGCCTCCAGCAGTCCGGAGCGCTTCATGAGCAGGTACTCGATGAACCGCCTCGTCTTCGCGGGGAGCCCCTCGGCGTCGGGCACGGTGAGGCACCAGTAGACCGGCATCCCCGCGACCCGCAGGGTCCGGTCGCCGCGCGTGCCGCGGACGGGGAGTTCGAGCGTGGCCGCCGAGTAGTCCGTCTCCGGGTTGCCGAGGTTCACCGCGGGATCGAGCTCGATGAACCGGATGCCTTGCGCGAGGCAGGTGGAGCGGTAGAGGAATGCGTAGTCAACGGAGCCGCTCTCGAGAAGTGCCGCGAGGATCGAGACGTTCTCCACCACCTGGGCCGGCTTCGCCCGGAGCGCGGCGAAGAGCCCGGGCCGCTTCGCCTCCATCAGCTTCCAGACGAAGAAGGTCCGGTATCCCGTCGGTGCCTGTTCCTCGTCGGCGCGGGCGAGGGAGACGTCGTCGCGGAGCAGGACCGAAGGCCAGTCCGCCTCCGCCTCGTCGACGAGCGGGGCGCGCCGGCCGACGCCGAGGACCATGGAGTCGGAGGCGAAGTCGATGCGGAAGGAGGCCACCCCGCCGAGGAGTTCCGCCACCAGCTCCGGATCCGCGAGCATGAGCAGGTCGCAGGGCTTGCGGAGTTCCGAGATCTTCCGGCAGACCACCTGGGACGGGCCCGGCTCGTTCACGATCTCGATCCCGAGAGTGCGCGCGCAATCCTCGCGGAGGGCGTCGACGAGGGGAGTGAGCCCGGCGGCGTGGAGGATCCGGAGTTCCTCGAGAGGCCGGGGCGGGCCTTTCCCGCACGCCGCGGCGAAGGCGACGAGCCCCGCGAGAATCACGCGGCGCAGTCTCAGCATCCCTCCTTTCCGCGGTGCTTCGCGAGGGTCCGGAGGCCCTCTACCGCGGCCCCGAGGGCCACGACCATCTGGAACCGGGGCGGCACGCGGACCTTCTCCCCGAGGTGTTCCTCCACCGCCCGGACCAGCGCGGTGTTGGCGGCCCCGCCGCCGACGAAGCAGATCTCCCCCTCGTGGCGCACCCGGCGCACCATCGAGGCGACGCGGAAGGCGATGGAGTCGTGTGCCGCGGCGGAGAGGTTGGCCTTGCTGACATTGCGGGCGAGGAGGCCCACCACCTCGCTCTCGGCGAAGACGGCGCAGGTGGAGTTCATCTGGATCTCCTGGTCCGCCTCCGCCGCCACCCGCACGAACTCCTCATAGGGGAGTTCGAGCTTCCCGGCCAGCATCTCCAGGAACCGGCCGGTGCCCGCGGCGCACTTGTCGTTCATCGAGAAGTCCCGGATCTCGCCGTCCTCCTCGAAGGCGATGACCTTCGTGTCCTGGCCGCCCACGTCGATCACGTTCCGGACCGCCGGGGGGAGGCCCGAGTTCCGCACCCCGGCCACGCAGGCCTTGATCTCGGTCATCACGACGTCGCCGAAATCGGCGAGGCGTCGCCCGTAGCCGGTGGTGGCGACGACATCGACATCGCTCTCGACGAGGCTGTTCTCCGAGAGGAGCCGACCGTAGACCTCTCGGGCGGTCTGTCCCGGGAGGTTGCCGGTCCGCGTCAGGACGTGAGCCGTCCCGGCGCCTTCCCGGAGCAGCACGGCCTTCGTGGTGGTGGACCCGATGTCGATGCCGACGGAGATCATCCGGCCTCCGACCCCTTCGCCGGGGAATGTACCACGCGCCGCGTCCCCGGTGCCCGTCAGACCCGGTACGTGTCCGGGCGCCACTCGCGCATGGCGCGCTTGATGGCGTCCCCGGAGAGACCCTGTTCCGCCGCCCGGTGGGCCAGGTCCGCGAACTCCGCGTCGGAGGATCTGCCTCCCCCGCGTGATCGACAGCGCGGGCGCGCCCGTCACCTTGGGCTGCGGGCGTGCCCGCACTGTGGTGATCCCGCCGGCGGGCGAGGATGTCCGGGGTCTCGCGGGGCGCGGCATGGGCCGCCCGTGTTACCGCTCCCTGTTACCGCCGGGTGACGGCGGGATCCGCCGGCTGCGTCCGGCGGGCGGCGGAGCGTGCGGCATCCGGCTTGCGAAGTGGCCCGCATGCGGCCCGCGGGACTCCTGATCGCCCCATCGCTCCTCCTCATGGCCGCCCTCTCCGCGGCGAGGCTGAGCGACGGCGAGTGTGCCGACCTCATTGCTCCCTCCGCGGCGCTCCGGCAACTCGCCTCCCCGGAACCACGAGAGGTGGCCTGGGGGGCGCGGTTTGCCGGTGAGACCGGTCTCCGGGAGGCGGTACCCGGCCTCCTCGCCGTCCTGCGCCGCGAGGCCGGGGCGGAGCTGGACCGCGAGAGCCTGTTCCTCCGGGCCACGGTGCTCGACGCCCTGATCCGGCTCGGCGCGGAAGTGCCCGCCGCGGATCTGCTCCCGCACGCGAAAGACCTCCTCGTGCCGGCGGTGGTCATTGCCCTCTCCCGGCGGCCCGCCGATCACCGGCCGGAGCTTTCGCGGCTCTTCGACGAGCTCGAGACCGGCGACCCCGACGCCTGGCTTGCCGCGGGGAACCTCCTGTTCGCCTTGCGGGCGCCGGAGTTCGCGGCGCGGCTCCTCGGGCGGCTCCGCATGGACCTCCGGGTCCGGGTCTTCAGCGACGACAAGCCGTGCCTCGAACCCGGCGGCTCGGTCACCGGGTGCAGCTACGCCGACGTCCCCGAGGGCTGGCCTCCTCTCGCCGTCTACAAGCTCGGCGGGCCGCCGCCATCGGACTGGCCGGCGAGCCTGCCGCCGCTCCTCCCGCGGTTCCTCGTCGCGGACGGGATCCGCCCGATCTTCGCCCGCCGCGTGGGGGGGGAGCGCGTCTGGTTCTGCTGCGCGGGAGACGGGACCGACCGCGACGAGTGCCGGGCGGAATGGCTTGCGGAACTGCTGCGCGGGGCGAGGGCGAAGCCGGGAAAGGACGACGTGAGGCGGCGGCGCTGGTGGCGCCTTCGCCCGCTCGATCTGCCCCTCGACCTCGGCCCCCCGGCCCGCATCGTCGTGGACGTCCGCTGGACGGGCCGGCAGCCGTTCCTGCGGCAGGTCCGGGCGGAGGAGGAGGCTCTCCGGGCGACCTTCCGGGACGGCGTGCGCCACCTCGCCGCGGCCGGCGTGCTGACCCGCGAGGAGGGCCGCGCGCTCCGCCCGGAGGTCCGCGTGACCGTGGACGACCGGCGGACGGACCGGCGGGCGCCACTCCCTCCCCTGGCGCCCCTCTCCGCGGCGAGAGGGACCCCGCGCCGACGGGCTGCTGGCGGGTTCAGGCCAGGGTTTCGAGGAAGGCCTCCAGGCGGACGCGGAGCTGCTCGGTGTCCTCGAGGCTGTAGTCGGTGCGGAGGCTCATGAAGGGGATGCGCCGTTCCTTCAGGACCGCGGAGAGCCGCGGGACCTCCATGTCGAAGAGCTGGCAGAGGCGAAGGCCATAGTGGACCACCCCGTCGGCGCGGTGCCGCTCCGCCAGTTCGAGGACGCGGTTCAGGCGTTTCGCCGAGGAGACGAAGCAGGGACAGGGGGCGGCGAAGAAGTACCGCTGGGCGAGCGCGCGAAGGAGCGCGGCACGCCCCCTCTCGTCCACCACCACCGGGTCGTAGAGGCTCTGGACCCCGGAGCAGAGCGTGTCGGCCACCACGTCCGCCCCGCACTCCTCGATCAGGTTCAGCGGCTTGAAGTTCGGCCAGATGATCGGGGCGCCGGTGAGGACGAGCCGCGGGCGCAGGCGCTCCCGGGTCGGCGCGAAGGTGCGGACATCCTCGAGGACGGCCTCGGTCCGGCGGATCCACTCCTCCGGTTCGGTGAGGACGAAGCCCGACTGTACGATGGCGGTCAGGTCGCGCACCGACAGGGCCTCGGGCTTCTCCGCGCGCACCTCCGCGAGTTCGCGGACGAGGCGCGTGCGCCGCCGCGTGAGGTCGATGGCGCTCCGGAGCGCACCGGTCCGGAGCCGTTCGCCGATGTGCTCCTCGAGGAACCCCACGAGCCGCTCGATCTCGGCCACCGCGGGTTTCCAGTAGCGATCGTAGTCCTGTTCCGGCGGCAGCGGCAGGACGAACGTGGGCTTGTAGTCGGCGAGCGCCTCGCCGAGCTTGCGCTTGGCGTCGCAGGTGCCGGCCACCACGATGCAGGCGGCGCGCGCCGGCAGGGAAGTCTCGTCGAGGAAGCCCGCGAACGTGGCCTTGGCGAGAGGACAGATCTCCCCGGAGAGCACCTCCTCGCCCGCCGGGACCAGCGCGGGGTTGCCGCAGTCGATCCGGGCGGGGACCGCGCCGAGGGCGAGGATCGGCTCCACCGGGACCGTGTTGCAGAGCGTCGCCACGACCTTCGAGCCCGGGGGGATCTGCGGATCGCCGAGCCGGTCGACGAAC
>JALOQY010000371.1 GCA_025459285.1 Planctomycetota bacterium
ATGGTCACCTCCAGGACGATCGGTCCGCCCGGGATCATAGCGCCCCACGAAGCCTCGCGGCACGAAGCGAGCCGGAAGGTAGGATCCTCCGCAAGCTCGAAGGGAGGTGTCCATGTTCGTCGTCGTCCTGCAGCGAAGCCATGGTCCGGACGTGAGCCTCCGAATCGCGGAGGAGGCGAAGGTGAAGGAGACCGTGAAGTACTTCCTCGAGAACCGCGGCCAGGCGGACGCCCGGTACTGCTACCGGGTGACGACCGGGCCGAACTCGCCGCCCGTGCTGAACATCCTTTTCCCCGCCGACGTCACCGGCCTCCAGGTGCTGAACGCCACGCCGGAGATGGCCGCGGAGATCGAGAAGCTCGCGGGTTAGCGGCGCCGTCGCCCGGCGCGGAAATGGAGGCGTCCCGTGAAGTGGATCACGAGGTCCCGGGTCCACGTGGACCGCGTCGCCTGTCCCTGGCTCATCGCCCGATTCGTGGACAGCGGGGCGGAGTTCCTGTTCGTTCCGAAGAGCCGGGTGGAGGAGGTCGCGCGAGAGACGGGGGCGATCCCCTTCGACACGCCCGGCGCCGAGCTCGGCCACCGGGACGGCCGCTGCTCCTTCGAGTCGATCCTCGCGAAGTACGGGCTCACGGACCCCGCGCTGCGGCGGCTCGCGAGCATCGTCCACGCCGCGGACATCTTGGAGGACGCGGAATCCGACCCGCTCGCCCCCGGCCTCGAGGCGATCGCCACGGGCTATTCGCTCCGGTTCCCCGACGATCGGGAGAACCTGGCCCGTCAGTTCGAGGTCTACGACTCCCTCTACGCCTGGTGCCGCCTGCATTGCGCCGCCGCCGGCTGACGCAACCCCGGTCCCCTGCCCTTCTTGACAGCGGATGGCCGCCCCTTCAGAATGCCGGCACGGTGCAGCCGTAGCTCAGTTGGCTAGAGCGCCTGACTGTGGATCAGGAGGTCGAGGGTTCAAGTCCCCCCGGCTGTACCATCGTTTCCACCCCGACGGATGGCGCCTTCCGCGCGCTGACGGAGTTCCCCATGTCTCTACCTGGAAGGCCGGAGCCTCGTCATCTACGCGGTTTCCGGGATCTGTTCGGGGCTGCGCTCACCTCCCGCCGGCGGATGATCGACACCCTCGTTTCGGTCTACGAGCGCTACGGGTTCACCGCCCTCGAGACGCCCGCACTGGAGTATGTCGACGTCCTCGGGAAGTTCCTCCCCGAGGCCGACTCGCCGCAGGGCGGGATCTTCGCGTTCCGCGACGAGAACTCGGACTGGGTCGGTCTGCGCTATGACCTGACGGCGCCGCTGTCCCGGGTCATCGCCGAGTACCCGGAGCTTCCCCGGCCCTTCCGTCGCTACCAGGTCGGTCCGGTGTTCCGCGCGGAGAAGCCGGGGCCCGGGCGCTACCGCGAGTTCCACCAGTGCGACTTCGACACCGTCGGCTCGGCCTCCCCCCTGGCCGACGCGGAGGTCTGCGGCATCCTCTCCGACGCCATGGAGGCGCTCGGGATCCCGCGGGGGAGCTACATCGTCCGCGTCAGCGACCGCAAGGTGCTGAACGGGATCCTCGAGCGGGCCGGTGTCCGCTCGGACGATGCCGATCCGAACCGCGTGCTGACCGTCATGCGGGCGATCGACAAGATGGACCGGATCAGTCTCCCGGGCGTGCGCGACCTGCTCGGCGCGGGGCGTGTCGACGAATCCGGCGACCCGACGCGGGGGGCGCGCCTGACTCCGGCGCAGATCGAGGCGATCGTCCGCTACCTCGAAGTCTCGCGGAGCGATCGGCCGGCCCACCTCCGGGAGATCGGCTCCCTCGTGGCCGGTTCGGCGGTCGGCGAGGAGGGCGTGGCCGAGCTTGCGCGGATCGACGAGTGCCTGGCGAAGGTCGGCTACGGCGTGGACCGCGTGGTCTTCGATCCGACGGTGGTCCGCGGGCTCGCCTACTACACGGGTCCGGTCTTCGAAGTGGAGCTGACGTTCGAGGTGAAGGACGAGACCGGGGCGACCCGCCGGTTCGGCTCCGTGGCCGGCGGCGGGCGGTACGACGATCTCGTGGAGCGGTTCCTCGGCCAGAAGCTGCCGGCGACGGGCGGCTCCATCGGCGTCGACCGCCTGCTCGCGGCGCTGAGCGTCCTCGCCCCGGCCCCCGCCGGTCGGATGCCCGGTTCGGTCATGGTCCTCGTCCTGCATCCGTCCCTCGCCGGCGAGTCGTTCGCCCTCGCCCACGAGCTGCGGACGGCGGGCCTCGCCGCCGAGGTGTTCCTCGGCAAGGGGAGTCTCCGCAACCAGATGAAGTACGCGGACGATCGCGGGATCCGCTGCGTGGTCCTCGTCGGGGAGGACGAGCTGAAGGCCGGCACGGTCTCGGTCAAGGACCTCCAGCTCGGCGGGGAGCTGGCCCGGGAGGTGCAGTCCCGCGAGACGTGGAAGCGCGAGCGCCCGGCCCAGGTGACGGTCCCCCGCGCCGACCTGATCCCCACCCTCCGCTCGATGGGGACGTCGTCGACCCGGTGACTCCCGTGAGATTGTCAGGTCCCGCCCGATCCGGCCGCCCCGGAGCGCCGGCCAGGGTCGCGGGACGCGGGGCACGACGCGGGCCGTCGAGTGTCGGCGCCGCGTGCCGTGAAGTGCCGCGAGTCGCATGCGCGCCTCTTCCGCGATGCCCCGTGGCACGTCGGAGCGGGGTCCTTTCGGACGGTGAGGAAGACGCCGGGGGCCGCGACAGCCGCCACGACCAGGAGCGTGAGGAACAGCGCGACTCGCATCGACACGGGCACTCCTCCCTGCGGTGGATGGCACCGCGCGAGGAGCTCGCCCGCCCCCTCCTCCCTCGACCGTTGACCATGCATCCGGGGCGACTCCAGCACCGGGTACCACCACCGAGGCCCCTCACTCACTCGAAGAGCTTTCTGTACACTTCCGCGGGCAGGAACCGCTGCGCATCCGCTCTGTACAGAAGGAAGACCGCAGACATCTCCTCCCCGATCTCCCTGACGCGGGACTGCAGCCCCGGGCGTTCGGCCTCCGTGCACCGCCATGCTAACGAGGCCTCCTCGGCCTCATCGTAACGGCGCTTCAGCGGGGCGTATGCTCTACGCCAGTTCAGGAAGACCGGCCAGAAGAGGTCGAGGTGCGAGTTGTCCAGTCGCAGGTCATGATTGCACTCGATCTCTTCGACGTATTCCGCAGCAGCTTCCAGGTCCGCGTCCTCCTCGAGGGAGAAGCGCGCGACGACCTCCTTGATCCTCGTAGCCACCGGCGGTGGGTAACGCTCAACGACGTTCTCGATTCCCTCCAACGTCGGGGGCAGGGGGGCTCCTTCGACTGACGTGCCGCCGACATCCGCGGCAGGCGACGCGGGCGGCTGCCCATCGGCAGGCGCTTTTCTGAGAGCGGCCTCGAGTTCTTCGACCCTACTCTCCAACCGACTGACGCGGGAGTTCAGCTCAGAGCATGAAGGGAGCGGTGGTCGCTCTTCCTGCGCGGGCTGGAGCAGGCGGCCCGCGGCGGCCGCCACCGTGACTGCCGCCAGGAGCAGAATCACTTGCGTCCATTTCATCGTCGGCCTCCGGGGAGGCGGACGGGGCGGCCGGAGCCGCCACGCCACGCTCTCAGGATAGCGCGCCTGACTGAAGCGGCCTGCGGATAGACCCGGCGATCCCGGACCTCCGCGGTTCCCGGGCGGCGGAAGGCCGCGTAGACGTCGGCTCCCGGCGCGGAGTCCTCCACCGTGCCCAGGAGCAGCGCCGCCACCGCCCGGGTCGAGGTCTGTCCCTGCACGGCGCAACTGGCGAAGCCGACGTCTCCGAGGCCCGCGAGATCGAGGACGTTCACGTTCGGTTCGAGCGGCGTGTACGACCGCAGGTTGAGCGTCCGCCAGCCGTGGGTGGGCACCGCATCGAGCTTCTCCCAGCGCTTCACGACGGGTCCGAGGTTGTCCCCGCCTCGTCGGGGCCGCGCCCCTCGGTGCGGTCGGAGGTTCCGCAGCCGTGGATGATGGCGGTGTCGAGGCCGTCGTCGAGCTGCAGCAAGTGGGCGTCGATCAGGGTGGACCCGAGGGGCCGGGTGTAGATGCCGGTCTTCCACTTCCAGCCCATCGCCGCGCGCCTCCGTGGACGCGGGCCAGCATGGCGAGAAGGAGGAGGGGCGCGCAAGGCGCACGGACGTTCGAGGCCGTCCACCGCGCGGCTTCCCCCCCCTCGCGGGCCGGGCAGGCCGCTGCGCTCGACGCTCCGCGGCCACGCCCCGGCCCGCGCTCCCCCCTCCGCCAGCGAGGGTCTCCTTCAGGGATCGAACGGCTGGGCCAAAGGCCCAATGGCTCAAGGGTCCAATGGCCCCAGGCAGGGGCGGAAGCCGAGGTACGAGCTGCGGCGGGAGGGGGAGTACCCGACGCGGTTGGCGGAACGGCAGTAGACCGCAGAGCCGAGCCAGCCCCCGCCGCGGCGGACCCGGTACGGCGAGGCGCCGTCCGTCCACGGCCTCGCATCCTCCGGAGCCCCCTCGTAGTCGTCGTGCCAGCGGTCTTCGCACCACTCCCACACGTTCCCGTGAAG
>JALOQY010000372.1 GCA_025459285.1 Planctomycetota bacterium
GACCCGCGAGTTCTGAAAACCCTTCGATCTGAGATCAAAGCCGTTTCAAGCCGTTGATAGCTAGCAGCCCGTCGGGGCCGGGGACGTTCTCAGCAATGCAACCCTTTACCCCGACGGGCTGCTAGTGAGACGCTCGAGCTCATCACCGACAGCGGATCACGACGGTCAGTGGGACGTGACGAACACCCCCGTTTCGGTCGCGGTTCGTTCTCCTCCTCCAGCCAGGACTCGAACTCCCCCGGAGACCCGCCGTCGTAAGTGGTCGGGAATCAACGACTCTCTCAAACGTGACGAGGCGCGACTTTTCACGAGAGAACGGAGAGACACAGAGGATCCGGGGCCGATTCCGGTGCGGGACGGGCGTCCAGGCGGCGCGGCTCGTCACGGTCGCGACGGGCGAGCCGGAGAGGGCGAGCGCGCCGAAGTCCTTGCCATCAACGCAGGTCAGGAAGAAGGCCCGCGCGGATGTCTCCGGCGGGCCTTTTCCTCTCGGGGCGCTCCCGCCCCGCGTTTCTGGTAGAGGAGACGCAACTGGCTCCGAACTCGTCTCGCCCTCAAGATGCTTCCCTTTTCTCCAATCGGACATTTCATGGTAGTTTCAGAGAGCGAGAGGCAAGAGTGTACGGAGCAAGAGCCTACATCCGGGACCTGGTCGAGCGGGGTCGGTATCACTTCACCGCCGAGGAGGCAGTGCGTGGAGTGGGCGGAGCTCGGAACTCGGTGGTTCGGGCCCTGCACCGGCTGGTGGCGAAGGGCGACCTCGCGACCCCGCAGAGGGGGTTCTACGTGGCGGTGCCCCCCGAATACCGGTCGCTTGGATGCCTCCCGGGCGAGCAGTTCATCCCGCAGCTCCTGGAGCGCGCGGACGAGCCGTATCACGTGACTCTCCTCAGTGCGGCCCAGCTTCACGGGGCGGCCCACCAGCGGCCGCAATCGCTCCAGGTGATGCTCAAGAGGCCCCGGCCGCCGATCGAATGCGGGAAGGTCCGCATCGACTTCTACGTCCGCCGGGATCTCGAGCGGGCCGGCATCGTCACCATGAACACCCCGCGCGGCCTCGTGCGTGTCGCTTCGCCGGAAACCACCGCTCTGGAGCTGGTGGGCTACGAGAGTCAGGCGGGGGGCCTGGACGCCGTCGCCACGGTGCTGAGGGAACTGGCGGAGAAGCTCGACCCCGAGATCCTGGTCCAGGAAGCGGTGAAGCTCCCCCTCGCCTGGGCCCAGCGGCTCGGTTTCCTCCTCGACCTCGCGGCGTCCGGAGGAATCACGGGGCCCCTTCAGCAGTATGTCCGGGAGCACGCCCGCCGGGTCGCCCCCCTGGATCCGTCGGCGTCGAGAACGGGGGCGGGAAGATCCCGTCCCTGGAAGATCGCGATCAACGCGGACATCGAGGTAGACTTTTGATTCCGAAGGACTACGTCACCGAGTGGCGTACCCACGCGCCCTGGGTCGCGGACGAGCAGGTGGAGCAGGACCTCGTGATCAGCCGGGCGATCGTCACGATCTTCGCTGACAGGGCCCTGGCAGACCGACTGGCGTGGCGGGGAGGAACCGCCCTTCACAAGCTGTATCTCGCGCCCGCTTCGCGTTACTCCGAGGACATCGATCTGGTTCAACGGGACCCCGAGCCGATCGGGGACACGCTCGAGCTCATCCGCCGATCGCTCGACGCGTGGCTCGGGGAGCCGAAACGGGTCTTCAAGGAGGGACGGGTCAACCTCGTGTACCGCTTCGAATCCGAAGGGCCTCCGGTCGTGCCGCTCCGGTTGAAGATCGAGATCAACTCGCGGGAGCACTTCTCGGAACTCGGGGTCGTCTCCATTCCGTTCGTTGTCGGGTCCCGGTGGTTCACCGGGGTCGCGAGCGTCACGACCTACGCTCTCGACGAGTTGCTCGGCACGAAGCTCCGGGCTCTCTACCAGCGGAAGAAGGGCAGGGACCTCTTCGACCTGTGGACCGCTGCGCATCGCGGCGAGGTGATCCCGGATCGCGTTCTTCGCTGCTTTGAGCGCTACATGCGGGAAGGCGGGCACTCGGCCAGCCGGGCCCAGTTCGAGCAGAACCTCGCGGGCAAGCGCGCCGACCGCCGATTCGCGGCCGACATCGCGCCGCTTCTTCGCCCGGGGACACCCTGGGATGCCGACGCAGCCTTCTCCCGGCCATGAAGCGGACGTTGGCGAGGAATGACCGGGGAGCCTGATGGATCCATCCGCTCCTCCATTCGACCCCCTCTCGATTCCGTCACGAAGTCACGAGGAGACAGAGAAAGAGAGGCGGGAATCGGCCGATTCGGGGGCGAATCCAGAGGGCCCTCGTCACGCTTCCCGGCGGCGGGTCTGGCAGTGGCGAACGCACGTAACCCGCTGTCCCGGGCCAGTCAAGCGCAAGGCCCGCCGGCTTCCGCCGGCGGGCCTCGATCCTCCGGGGCGCTCCCGCCCCGCTGTTTCTGGTAGCCCATACGGGATTCGAACCCGTATCGCGGCCTTGAGAGGGCCGTATCCTAACCATTAGACGAATGGGCCACGATGGATGTCGTGGCTGAGGAGCCAGGACTCGAACCTGGAACTTCCTGGTCCAGAGCCAGGCGTTCTACCAGTTGAACTACTCCTCAACGTTTCTGGCTATCAGAAGCGCCGGATTTTAGTGCGGCGTGGCCGGAGCGCCAAGGTTTTCCGCTACTTCGAGAACTTGTCGATCCGCCAGACGAGCCAGGGCCCCTCGTTCCGCGACAGAGTCGCGTTCCAGGTCTCGCCGCGCCAGGTCCAGGACAGATCCACCCGCTTCAGGGACCCCATGGTCCGGACCTCCGCCGCGGCGAGGATCTTGTCCACGGAGGCCATGCTGTCGAGTTCGAGGTCCGGCTTCCCGATGACCTTCATCCGCGTGCCGCTGAACGCCATCCTCGTCAGCTCCCGGATCCGCTCCGGGGGAAGCTGATACCACTCCTTGATGTCGTTCGGCTGCTCGTCCCGCAGCATCTCGCGCGGCTGCACGAGCGCCATGCCCTCCGCCTCGCGGTTCTCGAGACAGCACATGAGGAACTTCCGGAACACGGCCTTCGCGTCCTGCACGTCCGACTCCCCCATCTGCCCGCCGCTCGAAAGGAAGTAGACGAGCAGCGCGATGACGAGCCCCCCGATGATGAGACCGATGATGAGCCCTTCGTTGCCCTTCCTGCGGGGCGGGCCTTCGCCCTCCCCTTCGCTACCGCCGCGGGCGCGGCGAGCGGCGTATCTCGGACTGACCATGGCTTGCCTCCTCGACGCATGATACGCTCCCGGCCCCGCCACGGCAATCGCCGGAGGCCCGTCGCGCGAGATCCGCTCCGCCCCGGGCGGAACCGCCCGCCCGCCGCGGGAACCCGTATAATCCCGCCAGCGATCCGGAGATTCCATGTCCAGAAACGGCGCGGTCCTGCTCCTCCTCTCCCTCTTCGCCGGCGCCGCCGGCGGGGTGGCCTCGTCATTCGCGCTCCGGGGCGCGGAACCGCCCGCCGCGCTGGAGGCTCCGGACCGGACGGACGGTCCCGCCGACCGGGCTTCGGAGCGCCTCGATCGCTTCGCGGAGGCTCTCGGGGAGATCCGGCTCGAACTGTCGGCGCTGCGCGCGCGGATCGAACGCGCGGAACGGGAGCCGATCCGGCCCGCGCCGGCGCCCCGGCCCGGGGCCGGGGAGGTCGACGAGGATCCCCCACCGCCCCGGAGAGAGGCACCGCCCACGGAGATTCCGACACCCGCCGCCGAGCCAACGGGCCCGGCGAAGCCCCTCGTGCGGGCCCCCTCCCCGAAGGCCGAGGTCCTCCTGAGCATGGCCGAGGAGAAGCGGTGGGCGAAGCTCCGGGAAGACCTCGCCCTCGACAACTGGCAGGCCGAAGAGGTCCGGCGCGCCAGCGACGACCTGCTTGCGGAGATCCGGGATTTCACGCTCCGGCGGGAACGGGCCGGGGATGCCGCGGCGGATCAGGAGACGGTCCTCGCCGCCTTCGAGCGGTCCCGGGACCGGGTGGGCCGGGCACTGTCCGAGGACCAGCTCCGGCGCTTCGACACCGAGGGGTACGGAGAGGCCGTGGGCCTCGGCCGGGAACCCCCGGACCTCGGCGCCGCCTTCTCCTATCCGCGCCGCCCCCGGGAGCAGCGATGACCGACCCGATCTCCGTCGACGGTTCCCGCGGCGAAGGCGGCGGGCAGGTCCTCCGCACCGCGCTCGCCCTCTCGGCGGTCACCGGCCGGCCGGCGCGCATCGACCGGATCCGCGCCGGCCGGCCCCAGCCGGGTCTCCGCCCCCAGCACCTGGCGGCGGTGAAGGCCGCGGGGATCGCCTGCGGCGCCCGCGCCGCCGGCGCCGCGGTGGGCTCCACCGAACTGCTGTTCGTGCCGGCCGGACTGAAGGCGTCGGAGATCGACATCGAGATCGGCACGGCGGGCTCCGTGGCCCTCGTCCTGCAGACGGTGGCGGTTCCCCTCTCTGTCGCGGACGGGCCGAGCCGAGTGACGCTCCGGGGTGGCACGCACGTTCCGTGGAGCCCCACGATGGACTTCCTCTTCACGGACTGGGGCCCGGCCATGCAGAGCTTCGGCCTGCCGGTCTCCCTGCGGTCGCAGCAGTGCGGTTACTATCCGGCCGGAGGCGGGGATCTCCTGGCGCTCATCCCGGGCGGCGGAAAGGTCCTGCCTTTCGTCCGTCGCTTCCGGGGAAACCTCCAGACGATCCGGGGCCGCGCGTTCACCTCGTGCCTCTCCGGCGACATCGCGGAGCGGATCGCGAGGGAGGCGCGACGCCACCTTCGCCGCGCGGGCGTGGCGGTCAGGATCGACTCCGAGGACCGCCCGGCGATCGGCCAGGGCGCGGGCATCCACCTGGAGGCCATCCTCGAGGACGGCACGCGCGCCGGGTTTTCCGCCCTCGGCGACCGCACCCGGTCCTCGGAGATGGTGGCGCGGGAGGCGGTGAACGACCTCTTCGAGTGGCTCGATTCCGGCGCCGCGGTGAGCAAGCACCTCGCCGACCAGATCCTCCTGCCGCTCGCCCTCGCGTCCGAGCCCTCCTCCTTCACGGTGAGTCCGGTGACGAAGCACCTCGTGACGAACGCGGAGGTGATCCGCCGGTTCCTGCCGGTCCGCATCGACATCGCGGGCGAGGTGGATGGTGCGGGTCAGGTGACGATCACCCCGGCCGCGGGCTGACCGCCCTCCGGTTGCTGGCTGTCCGATCGATCGCAGCGGTTACACTCGTCCGGCAGCCCCCGGGAGGATCGACTTGGCCGCGCCGCCCCTGCCCTCGCCCGGCGACATGATCGCCGGTCACATGGTCCTGCGCATCGCCGGAGAGGGCGGAGCGGCCGTCGTTTACGAGGCGCGCGACCGGCTCGACCGGAGCTTCGCGCTGAAGGTCCTGCGCCCGGAAAAGGCCGCGGACCCCGTCGCCGTGACGGACTTCGCGAACGAGGCGGAGGCCACCGCCGCCGTGGGCCACGACAACGTGGTCCGGGTGCTCGGCCACGGCGAGGAGGGAGGGCGCCACTTCATCCTCATGGAGTACGTGGACGGCCCGCCGCTCCATCTCCTGCTTGCGGAGAAGGGCCGGCTCCCCTTCGCGGAGGCAACGCGCATCGTCCTGCAGGTCGCGGAGGCGCTGCGCCACGCCCACGGGAAGGGGCTCGTCCACCGGGATGTCAAGCCGCAGAACATCCTCCTCTACCGGGACGGTCGCGCGAGGCTCACCGACTTCGGGATCGTGAAGGACATCTCGAGCCTCAAGGGGTTCCTGCTGAAGGGCCGCGCCGTGGGCACCGCCGCCTACGCCTCGCCGGAGCAGTGCCTCGACAAGCGCCTCGACGCGGCGACGGACATGTACTCCCTCGGCGCGACCTTCTACCACATGCTGTGCGGGCGCCCGCCCTTCGCCGGGGCCTCGCGCTCGGAGACGATGAAGCTCCACGTGGGCGCGGAGCCGCCGCCGCCGGGCCGGTTCGCGCCGGACCTCCCGAAGCCGCTCGTGAACACGGTCCTCCGCATGCTCGCGAAGAGACAGACGGACCGCTATCCGGACATGGCCCGTCTGATCCACGACCTGACGAAGATCCTCGAGGGGAAGGTGGCGATCGCCGACGCCGGGCCGAGGGTGGACTCGCGCTCGGTGACGGCTCCGAAGCGGACGAAGCCCGTCGTCCCTCCCGAGGCGAAGAAGAGCCGGATCAGCCCGGAGGCGGTGATCTTCGTCATCCTCCTCCTCGCCGCCGCCGGGATCACCGTGGCCGCCCTGCTGTTGTAGATCGAACTCGCGGACCCGCATCGGGCCCGCGGATGGCGGGGGCCGTCACGGCGGCGCGCCGGCAGGTCACCGAAGCCCGAGGATCTCGCACAACTCGTCGGTCCCGCGGACCCCGCCGGCCTCGATCTCCGCGGCCACTCGGAGCAGGCGGTCGCGGAGGTCCGCATCCGGCTCCGCGGCGGCAAGGTCACGGTAGAGTCCCGCCGCCGGCGCACGAGCCGGCGCGCGCCACGAGCCGAACCAGGAGAAACCGAAGCCGGAGGGCACGCCCCGGGCCAGCTTCCGGCGGATCTCCGGGT